>NZ_DF968321.1:0-37507 GCF_001270025.1 Streptomyces azureus
ACGTCGCCGGCAACGTCGTCGACACGCTCACCACCGGCCCCGACGGCACGTTCAGGTTCGTCGACCTGTCCTCCGGCGAGTACACCGTCATCGCCGCCGGTTACCCGCCCGTCGCCACCGTGCTCCAGGTGGCCGGGGGCGGCCGCACCGAGCGGGACCTCCAGCTGGGGCACGGGGACTGAACCCGCACCGGCGCGCGGGGTCGCACGCCGGTGCGCACCCCGCGCGAGGAATTCCCGCATTGCCGCACACGGCACCGGCGGTCGCCGTTCGGTGGTGACGCTGGCACAGATCTTGCGGATCCGTGAGGGGAGAGGGCCTGGGCCATGGGCCGTGGCACCGAGAGGGACACACCCGTCGGCCCCGGAGCCGGGCCGCGTCCCCCTGGCCGTGGTCGTCGTCGACCGCGCAGGCCTTGTGCCCCACTGGAGCAGGGGCGCACGGCGCCTGTTCGGTGTCCCCAAGGACGAGGCCATCGGCCGCGCGGCTCTCGACCTGATCCCGTCTCCGGCGCACTCCCCGAGGACCAGGACACCACCCCGTACGAGGCCGACGACGGACCCGGCTCCGGCCTCGAAACGGCCCTCGACGGAGGGCTGTCCTGCCCCGCGGCGGGCCGCGCCCGGCTCACCGCACCCGGCAGCGACCGGGTCGATGTCCTGTGGTGGGCCTACCCCCTGGTCGGTCCCGGACCCGAGCGGCTGCTCGTGCCGGCCGCCGACTCGGACGGGCTGCGCGCCGGTCACACCGGCGATGGGGCGATCCAGCGGACAGCGCCCGGCTTCACGCCCCACACAGACTTCCCCGGGGCGGGGGAGGTGGTGGTCGACCCGGAGGCGTTCGCGCGTGCCCTGGGCGAGGCGCTGGCCGCCGCGGGTGTGAAGGTCCGCGAGAACGCCGAGGTCACCGGATTCCGGTCAGCAGGGCGGCCGGGTCACCGCCCTGCGCACCGCCGACGGCGAACTGCCCTGTGCGGCGGTCGTCGCCGCCGGCCCTCGTGCCCTTCCGCTTCGACCGGCTGCGGAGCTGAGCACGACGCGGCCTGGCGGGCGCATTTTTGTCAGTGTACGGTCATTCTGCCCCGTCCGTGCACCTGCCTCGTCCCCCGGAGGACAGTCATGCCGATGCCCTGGTTACGGATGCTGGTCGCGTCGACGGCGGCGATGGTGCTGGCCGGCCCGTCCGCGGTCGCCACCGCTGCCGCTCCTGACAAGGACGGATTGCGGACGAGCGTGCACACCCCCGGACGGGTCAAGGACGCCGGAGACGTGCTCCAGTACAGCTGGCCCGGCGTGTACTTCGAGGGCCGGTTCCGCGGCACCGGTGTGGGCGTCGTGCTCGACGACCCGGCCGCCGACTACGACGTCCAGATCGACGGAACCACCGTCGCGACCCTCGTCACGCCGGGCAGGACCACCCACTGGGTCGACGGCCTGCGCGACGGCGTGCACACCGTCCGGCTCGTCAAGCGCAACGACACCCCCTGGAGCACCAGCTCGTTCGGCGGTTTCGTCGCCGCGCCCGGCGGTGCCGTCCTCAGCAGACCGGCCGCGCGCAGCCGCCAGATCGAGTTCGTCGGCGACTCCCTCACGGCGGGCTACGGCAACCTCTCGACCTCCCGCGACTGCACCGGCGAGCAGGTCGCGCGCACCACGAACGCCGACGTGAGCTACGGCGCCCTCACCGCCCGGCGGCTGCGCGCCGACTACCAGGTCAACGCGTATTCGGGCCTGGGGATGGTCCGCAACTACAACGGCGGGACGCCGGAGGCGAACTACCGCACCTTCTACGACCGCGCGCTGCTGAACGTGCCCGGCGACGTCTGGCAGAACCCGGGCACCTGGCGGCCGCAGCTCGTGGTGGTCCACCTCGGCACCAACGACTTCTCGACCCCCGTCAACCCGGGCGAGCCGTGGACGGACGAGAGCCTCGCCGCCGCCTACCGCAGCGCCTACAGCGGCTTCCTCCAGAAGCTGCGGGCGCGCTACGGAGCCGGGACCACGGTGGTGGCCGTCGGCGCCGGGCCGTTCGCCGGACATGTGGAGCAGGTCGTCCGGGAACGCACCGCCGCCGGCGACCGCCGGGTCCGCTACTGGCGCCTCGACGACACGGGCCTGGACTTCCTCGGCTGCCACTGGCACTACTCGGCCCGTGACAACCGCCTGCTCGCCGACCGGCTCACCACGTTCATCACGGACCTGCCGATACGGTGGTGACATGTCGTAGCCGGTTCCGCCCGCAGCGCGTAACGTGACGAACCATGAAGATCTCCATCCGGCGGGACGGCTCGTCATGAGAATCCTCATCAGCGCCGACATGGAGGGCGCCACCGGCGTCACCTGGCCCGGCGACGTGCTGCCGGGCGCCTCGCAGTGGGAACGCTGCCGCTCGCTGTTCACCTCGGACGTCAACGCCGCCGTGCTCGGCTTCCACGACGGCGGCGCCGACGAGGTGATCGTCAACGAGGCGCACTGGACCATGCGCAATCTGCTGCTGGAGCAGCTGGACGAACGGGCCCAGTTGCTCACCGGGCGGCACAAGGAGCTGTCCATGGTGGAGGGCGTGCAGCACGGCGACGTGGACGGCATCGCGTTCGTCGGCTATCACGCGGGCGCCGGCATGGAGGGCGTCCTCGCGCACACCTACCTCGCGAACCAGATCACGGGCGTGTGGCTGAACGACGTACCGGCGAGCGAGGGTCTGCTCAACGCGCATGTCGCCGCCGAGTTCGGAGTGCCGGTCGTGCTGGTCACCGGGGACGACGTCGCCTGCGAGGACGCGCTCGGGTACGCGCCCGAGGCGCTGAAGGTCGCCGTGAAGGACCACGTCTCGCGGTACGCCGCCGTGTGCCGTACGCCCGCCAGGACCGCGGCCGACATCCGGGCGGCGGCCAAGGAGGCGGCCTCGCTGGCGGTCCGTCACGAACCCGTGCGCGGGGGCCCGTTCACCGTCGCCGTGGAGTTCGACGCCGAGCACCTGGCCATGGCCGCCACCGTCGTGCCGGGTGTGGACCGGATCGGGGAGCGGAAGGTGGCCTGCACGAGCGAGACCATGTACGAGGGCATCCGCGCCTTCAAGGCGGTCACCACGATCGTCTCGGCCGCGGTGGAGGAGCAGTATGGCTGAGCAGGCGGACGGGCAGGCGCTGGAGGAGGTCGTGACGTTCACGTCCGACCTGATCCGGATCGACACCACCAACCGGGGCGGGGGCGACTGCCAGGAGCGGCCCGCCGCCGAGTACGCCGCCGCGCGGCTCGCCGAGGCCGGCATCGAGCCGACGCTCCTGGAGCGCACCAAGGGCCGCACCAACGTCGTCGCCCGCGTCGAGGGCACCGACCCCTCGGCCGACGCGCTGCTGCTCCACGGCCATCTGGACGTCGTACCCGCCGCAGCCGCCGACTGGAGCGTGCACCCGTTCTCCGGGGAGATCCGCGACGGGGTCGTCTGGGGGCGCGGCGCCGTCGACATGAAGAACATGGACGCGATGATCCTGGCCGTGGTCCGCGCCTGGGCGCGCCAGGGGGTCCGGCCCCGGCGGGACATCGTCGTCGCGTTCACCGCGGACGAGGAGGCCAGCGCCGAGGACGGCTCCGGGTTCCTCGCCGACGAACACGCCGGGCTGTTCGAGGGGTGCACCGAAGGCATCAGCGAGTCGGGCGCCTTCACCTTCCACGACGGCGCCGGACGGCAGATCTACCCCCTCTCGGCCGGTGAGCGGGGCACCGCCTGGCTGAAGCTCACCGCGCGCGGCCGGGACGGGCACGGCTCCAAGGTGAACAACGACAACGCGGTCACCCGGCTCGCGGCCGCGATCACCCGGATCGGCGAGCACGAGTGGCCGCTGCGGCTGACACCGACCGTGCGCGCCGCGCTCACGGAACTCGCCGCGCTGTACGGCATCGAGCCCGACCTGACCGAGGTGGACAGGCTGCTCGACAAGCTCGGACCGGCCGCCCGGCTCGTGGAGTCGACCGTTCGCAACAGCGCCAACCCGACGATGCTGGACGCCGGTTACAAGATCAACGTGATTCCCGGTGAGGCCGTGGCGCACGTGGACGGGCGGTATCTGCCCGGCGGGGAGGACGAGTTCCGCGACACCCTCGACCGGCTCACCGGGCCGGACGTGGAGTGGGAGTTCCACCACCACGAGGTGGCCCTCCAGGCGCCGGTGGACTCGGCGACGTTCGCCCGGATGCGGGCCGCCGTCGAGGAGTTCGCCCCGGAGGGGCACGTGGTGCCGTACTGCATGTCCGGCGGCACGGACGCCAAGCAGTTCTCCCGCCTCGGCATCACCGGCTACGGCTTCACACCGCTGAAGCTGCCGGAGGGCTACGACTACAACGCCATGTTCCACGGCGTCGACGAGCGGGTCCCCGTCGAGGCGCTGCACTTCGGTGTCCGCGTGCTCGACCGGTTCCTGCGGACGGCCTAGGCGAGCGGGGGAGACGGTGCGGACACTGGCGTACGGCGCGTGGCCCTCGCCCATCGACGCGGCCCTGGCCGCCGCGCACGACGGGCACCCGGAGTACGTCGGGTTCGTCGGCGACGAGGTGTGGTGGACCGAACCGCGCCCCGCCGAGGCGGGCAGGCGCACCCTGGTGCGGCGGCACGCCGACGGCCGGGAGGAGTCGCTGCTGCCCGCGCCGTGGAACGTGCGCAGCCGGGTCATCGAGTACGGCGGGCACCCGTGGGCGGCCCTCGCGCAGGAGGACGGCCGCCCGCTGGTGGTCTTCGTGAACTTCGCCGACCAGCGGCTGTACCGGTACGAGCCGGGCGGCGAGCCGCGTCCGCTCACGCCCGTGTCCGACACGGGAGCGGGCCTGCGCTGGGCGGAGCCGCAACTGCGGCCCGAGCGGGGCGAGGTGTGGTGCGTGCTGGAGGAGTTCACCGGAGCCGGGCCCACCGATGTGCGCCGTGTCCTGGCCGCCGTACCGCTGGACGGCTCCGCCGCCCGGGACCGGGACGCCGTACGCGAACTCACCGACGACCGGCACCGGTTCGTGACCGGGCCACGGCTGTCGCCCGACGGGCGGCGGGCGGTCTGGCTCGCCTGGGACCATCCCCGCATGCCGTGGGACGGCACCGAGCTGCTCCTCGCCGACGTCGGCCCCGACGGCACCCTGCACGGCCCCCGGACCGTCGTCGGCGGGCCCGGCGAGTCCATCGCCCAGGCCGACTGGACCCACGACGGCCGCCTGCTGTACGCGAGCGACCGCAGCGGCTGGTGGAACCTCTACCTCGACGGGGAGCCCCTGTGCCCGCGCGAGGAGGAGTTCGGCGGGGCGCTGTGGAAACTGGGCATGCGATGGTTCGCGCCGCTCGACAGCGGCCTGATCGCCGTCGTGCACGGCCGGGGCGCCACCGCCCTCGGCATCCTGGACCCCGAGACCGGTGAGGTCGTCGACGCGGCCGGGCCCTGGACCGAGTTCGACGCCACCCTCGCCGCGCACGGCGAGCGCAGCGAGATGGGGGTCCCCCCGCCCGGAGGGCGGGGGAGGGTCGTCGCCGTCGGGGCCAGCCCGCGCAGCGCCTACGAGGTCGTCGAGCTCGACGACCTCCCCCACGCTCGAACGAACTCGCGCGGGGGCACCCCCATCGGCCACGCCCGCGTCATCGGCGCCGAGCACGACGACGCCGTGGACCCCGCCTACTACCCCGAGCCGCAGATCCGCACCTTCACCGGCCCGGACGGCCGCGACATCCACGCGCACATCTACCCGCCGCACCACCCCGGCTGTGTCGCCCCCGCCGACGAGCTGCCGCCGTACGTCGTCTGGGCGCACGGCGGGCCCACCGGACGCGCTCCGCTCGTGCTCGACCTGGAGATCGCCTACTTCACCTCGCGCGGCATCGGCGTCGCCGAGGTCAACTACGGCGGCTCCACCGGATACGGCCGCGCTTACCGCGAACGGCTGCGCGAGCAGTGGGGCGTGGTCGACGTCGAGGACTGCGCCGCCGTCGCCCTGGCCCTCGCCGAGGAGGGCACCGCCGACCGCGACCGGCTCGCCGTCCGGGGCGGCAGCGCGGGCGGCTGGACCGCGGCCGCCTCGCTCACCACGACCGACGTCTACGCCTGCGGCACCATCAAGTACCCCATCCTGGACCTCACCGGCTGGGGCACGGGTGAGACCCACGACTTCGAGTCGCGGTACCTGGAGGGCCTGATCGGGCCGCTCGCCGACGTGCCCGCGCGCTACACGGAGCGCTCGCCCGCCACCCACGCCGACCGCCTCCGCGTGCCGTTCCTGCTGCTCCAGGGCCTGGACGACGTGATCTGCCCGCCCGCCCAGTGCGAGCGGTTCCTGGCCCGGCTCGGGGACCGGCCGGTGCCGCACGCCTACCTCGCCTTCGAGGGGGAGGGACACGGATTCCGGCGAGCGGAGACCATGGTGCGCGCCCTGGAGGCCGAACTGTCCCTGTACGCCCAGGTGTTCGGGCTGAATCCACCCGGCATCCCGACCCTGGAGCTCGCCGAGTGAGACAACTGCTGCGACCGTCCCGACTCGCCCCCGGCGCCCGCGTGGCCGTCGTCGCGCCCAGCGGGCCCGTGCCCGAGGAGCGGCTGCAGGCCGGGCTCGACGTCCTGCGCGGCTGGGACCTCGATCCCGTGGTGGCGCCCCATGTGCTCGGCCGCGACCGGGAGTTGGACTACCTGGCCGGCACGGACGCCCAGCGGGCCGCCGACCTCCAGAACGCGTGGTGCGACCCGGCCGTCGCCGCCGTGCTGTGCGCCCGGGGCGGGTACGGGGCGCAGCGCATGGCCGACCTGCTCGACTGGGAGGCGATGCGGGCGGCGGGCCCGAAGGTGTTCGCCGGGTTCAGCGACATCACCGTCCTGCACCAGGCGTTCGCCACCCGCCTGGGACTGGCCACCCTGTACGGCCCGGCGGCGGCCGGTGTCGACTTCATCAAGAACGCCCGGGCGCAGGAACATCTGCGGGCGACCCTCTTCGACCCCGAGTCCGTGCGCACCGTCACCGCCGTGCCCCCGGGCGGCACCGCGCTGGTGCCCGGGCGGGCCCGGGGCGTCACGCTGGGCGGCTGCCTCAGCCTGCTCGCGAGCGACCTCGGCACCCCGCACGCCCTCTCCGGTGCCCGGGGCGGGCTGCTGCTGATGGAGGACGTGGGCGAGAGCCCGTACCGCGTCGACCGGTATCTGACCCAGCTCCTGCGTACCGGCTGGCTGGACGGGGTCGCCGGGATCCTGCTCGGGTCCTGGGCGGCATGCGGCCCGTACGAGGAGCTGCGCGCGGTGCTCGCCGACCGGCTCGGCGGCCTCGGCGTCCCGGTCGTGGAGGAATTCGGGTTCGGGCACTGCGAGGGCGCGCTGACGATGCCGCTCGGGGTCTCGGCCGAACTGGACGCCTCGACAGGCAGGTTGACGTTCGATGTGCCGGCTCTGAGCTGAGCACGCCGCTACTGAACGCGCCGCCGACGACGGCACCACCGCCGACTTCGTCACCCTCGACGCCCCCGGCGACCCGTGTCGGCATGATCGGCTGCTCCTACGGCGGCGCCGTCCAGCTCGCGACGGCCTCGGTCGACCACCGCCTCGACGCACTCGTCCCCGTGATCACCCGGAACGACCTGGCGTACTCACTGGGCCCCAACAACGCCGTCGGCGGCAGCGGCGTCCCCGGCGTCTTCAAGTGGCAGTGGACCAACGGCTTCTATCCCATCGGCGAAGGCCAGCCCCTGCTCCAGCCCAGCCCCGACCCCTCCCGCATCAACTCGCTGGCCTGCCTCCACTTCGTCACCCAGCCTGCCGGACCGTGCCCACCCTCAACTCCGGCAGCTACCCGCCGACCGGACCGCCGAGCTGCTCGCCTTCGCCCACCGGGTCTCCCCGGCGTCCTACCTGCACCGCGTCATGACACCCACCCTGCTCGTCCAGGGGCAGGCCGGCACCTTCGCCTGCCACCGCGACTGGGCGACCGACCCGAACCGCTCCGGTGACGCGGCCGACAAGCTGGTCCTCTTCGCCAAGACCTACGACGTCGCGCCCGACGGCACCCGCACCCTCGTGCGCCGCCTGGTCGCGCCGGTCCGGGTGCCGGACGTGACCAAGAGCTCCACCGTCACGCTGCCCGGCATCGTGCACCGGTACGAGACCGGGCACCGGCTGCGGTTCGTGATCGCGGCGAGCGACGACGCGTACTTCGGCAACCGGGGGACCAAGCCGGTGACCGTGGCCAGCGGACCGTGCGAGCCCGGGGTGCTCCAGATGCCGGCCGCCGGGTCCTGAGAAGACACAGCAGGCGCGGTTACTGTGGCGGGATGCCGCACGACGCATCCCGCTACCTCGCCGAAGGTCCCCGGGTGGGCGTACGCCACTTCACCTACGAGGACGCCGCCGAGTTCACCGCCCGCGCGCGGGAGAGCAAGGACCTCCACCACCCGTGGCTCTTCCCGCCCGACACCGCCACGGCGTACACCGCGTACGCCGGGCGGCTGATCGAGGATCCCTCCAAGGCCGGGTTCCTGGTCTGCGAGAAGAGCGACGGGGCCATCGGCGGCTTCATCAACGTCAACAACATCGTCGAGGGCGGCTTCCAGTCCGGGACGCTGGGCTACGGCGCCTTCGCGCACGCCGCCGGGCGCGGGCTGATGCGCGAAGGGCTGGACCTCGTCGTGCGGTACGCGTTCGGCCCGATGCGGCTGCACCGGCTGGAGATCAACGTCCAGCCCATGAACGCCGCGTCGATCGCCCTGGCCCGCAGCTGCGGATTCCGCCTGGAGGGCTTCTCGCCGAAGATGCTCTTCGTCGACGGCGACTGGCGCGACCACGAGCGCTGGGCGATCACCGCCGAGATGATCACCGAGCCGGGGCGGCGGCACTGAGCCGGGCCCCGGCCGGGATCACGCCTGGCGGTCCACGTACTCGTAGACCGACCCGTCCGGATGCAGGGCGATCAGGTTGCGGCCCGCCGGTGAGGCGATGGGGCCCGCGATGATGTGGGCGCCCACCTCGGTCAGTACCTTGTGGGTCTCCTCGACGTCCGTCACGGCGATCGTCGCGGCCACCTTGCGCAGCACCTCCAGTTCGGCCGGCGGGCCGCTCATCAGCAGGAAGCAGCCGATCGCCGCCACCTGGACACCGCCCCGTTCGAAGCGCTGGGCTCTGCCGCCCGCCAGCCGCTCGTAGAAGGGAATCGCGGTCTCGAGGTCGTCGACGCAGACGCGCAGTGTGGCACCCAGAATCTCCATGGGGACGAGCCTAGTTACGCGCAAGGGGGCGAGGGTACCCGGCCGGGTATGAAGCCGCTGGATCACCTGGAGCATCTGGACAAGCACCTGGTCGACGAGCTGGCACAGGTGGCGCGCGAGACCGTCCGGGACGAACTGCGCGAGCAGACGCGCAAGCAGCGCCGCAAGGCCGCGCTGTACGCCGCGTCCGGTGCCCTCGCCCTGTACGCGGGCGCTGCCCTCGCGCTCGCCGTGGGACTGGCCCTCGCCCTCGGCCTGCCCGACTGGGCCGCCGCGCTGATCACCGCCGCGATCCTGGGTGTCGCGGCGTTCGTGCTGCGCGGCATGGCCCGGCCGTCCGCGTCCCGGCCGGGCCCGGCGCACGCGGCCGGCATGGCGCCGGGACCCGAGAAGACCACCGGCCCGGGCACCGGCGTGCCCGGCGGTGTGCCGCCCGTGCCGCCGACCCCGCCCGCCGCCGGACCGGTCGCCGGAGCCGCCGGTGGGCCCGCCCCCGGCGTGGTGCCCCCGCGGCCGACGGACGCCCCCGACGTGCCTCACCGTAGGGCGTGATCCGCTGTGCGCACGACAGAAACACCCCACGGCCGCGTCGTCGTGGTGACCGGGGCCAGCGGCGGCGTGGGACGGGCCACGGCCCGGGCCTTCGCCGCCGGGGGCGACCGGGTCGCCCTGCTGGCCCGGGGAAGCGAAGGGCTCGCCGCCGCGGCCGAGGAGGTGCGGCGCGCCGGTGGCGAGGCCCTCGTCATCGGCGTGGACGTCTCCGACGCCAAGGCCGTCGACGACGCCGCCCAGCAGGTCGTCGACACGTTCGGGCCCATCGACGTCTGGGTCAACAACGCCTTCACCGGGGTCTTCGCGCCCTTCACGGAGATCGGCCCGGACGAGTTCCGCCGCGTGACCGAAGTGACCTACCTGGGCTATGTGTTCGGCACGCAGGCAGCCCTGCGCCATATGCTGCCGCGCGACCGCGGCACGATCGTGCAGGTCGGCTCCGCGCTCGCCTACCGGGGCATCCCGCTCCAGTCGGCGTACTGCGGGGCCAAGCACGCGATCCAGGGGTTCAACGAGTCCCTGCGCTGCGAACTGCTGCACGCGCGCAGTGGGGTGCGTACGACGATGGTGCAGCTGCCGGGCCTCAACACCCCGCAGTTCGACTGGGTGCTGAACCGTATGAAGGGCCGGGCCCGGCCGGTCGCGCCCGTGTACCAGCCGGAGGTCGCGGCCCGGGCGATCGTGTACGCGGCGTCGCACGCGGGGCGCCGCGAGTACTGGGTGGGCGCCTCCACGGCCGCCACGCTCATCGCCAACGCCGTCGTCCCCGGGCTGCTGGAGCGCTATCTGGCGCGCACGGGCTTCTCGTCGCAGCAGGACGAGGACCGGCACGAAGGGCCGGCCAACCTGTGGGCCCCGGCGGACGGGCCGCAGGGCCACGACTTCGGCGCGCACGGGCGGTTCGACGACGAGGCCGTGCACGACAGCCCGCAGCAGTGGGTCTCACGGAACCGGCGGCGCATGGGCGCGGCCCTGACCGTGGGGGCGGCGGGGGTCCTGGCCGCACGCAAACTGGCCGGGCAGGCCCGTAGGTAGGTGCATCTCGGTCGACCGACCGGTCGACATACCGGAGGCTCTAGGCGACCCGGTACTCCGCCACCTCCTGCGTGCGCAGGGTGAGCCCGTGGCCCACTCCCTGGGTCGGGCGGATCGTGCCGCCCGTGGGGTCCAGGGCGCCGTCGAAGAACATGTCCTCGATGCGGACGTGGTCGTGGGACCACTCGATGTGCCGGAGGTTGGGGAGCGAGGCGGCCGCCGCCGCGTGGGCGTGCGGGGCGCAGTGCGCGGAGACCTCCAGGCCGTGGGCGTGGGCCAGCGCCGCCGCGCGCAGGAACTCGGTCAGGCCGCCGCAGCGCGTCGCGTCGATCTGGAGGCAGTCGACCGCCCCGGCCGTGATCATCCGGGCGAGGCTGGGCAGGTCGAAGCCGTACTCCCCGGCCGTCACGTCGGACACCACCGCGTCCCGGACGAGCCTGAGGCCCGTCAGGTCGTCCGAGGACACCGGCTCCTCGAACCAGCCCACGCCGTGCTCGGCGAGGGCGTGGCCGACGCGCACCGCCTGCTTGCGGGTGTAGGCGCCGTGGGCGTCGACGTACAACTCCGCCTCCGGGCCGATGACCTGGCGCGCCGCCCGCACGCGGTGCAGATCGCGGGTCACCTCGCGGCCCCACCCCTCACCGATCTTGATCTTCACGCGCGGGATGTGCTGCCCGTGCACCCAGCCGTTCAGCTGCGCGGCCAGATGCGTGTCGTGGTACGTCGTGAAGCCCCCGCTGCCGTACACCGGCACCAGCTCGTGCCGCACTCCCAGCAGCCGGGCCAGGGGGAGTTCCAGCAACCGGGACTTGAGGTCCCACAGGGCGATGTCCAGTGCCGAGATCGCGCACGACGCGATGCCCGCGCGGCCCGCGTTGCGCACCGAGCGGCACATCGCGTCGTGCACGGCCGGGATGTCCAGGGCGCTCATGCCCTCGACCAGCGGGGCGAGTTCGGCGGTGAGGAAGTCACCGACCGACGCCGGGCCGTACGTCCAGCCCGTGCCGGTGGCGTCGCCTGCCGTCACCTCGCAGATCACCAGGGTCGTGGAGTCCCAGGCCAGCGTGCCGTCCGCCTCGGGGGCGTCCGTCGGCACCGTGTACACGGACGCGACGGGGCGGTGGAGTTCCATCGGGTCGAGCGGCCTTCCGTCAGACGGCCTGCTGGAGCTGCGGCAGCACCTTCGTGCGGTAGAAGTCGAAGAAGCCGCGTAGGTCCGGGCCTATCTGGTTGACGTAGACCCGGTCGAAGCCCGCGTCGGCGAACTGCTTCAGTTCGGCCACGTGCTCGTCCACGTCATCGCCGCACACCCGGTTCTCACGCACCATGTCCTCGGTGACCAGCTGCTGCGCCTGCTCGAAGTGCTTCGGGGACGGCAGCACCTGGCCCAGCTCGCCGGGCAGCTGCTCGTTCGCCCAAAGCCGGTGGACGGTCCGTACGGCCTCGTCCCTGTCGGTGTCGTAGCAGACCTTGGTACCGCCGCTGACCAGCTTTCCGCCGCCCCCGCCCTTGCGGTACTGCTCCACCATCGTCTCGTCCGGCATGACCGTGATGTAGCCGTCGCCGACGCGGGAGGCGAGCTGGGTCGCCGCCGGGCCGAAGCCGGAGATGTCGATCGGGATCGGCTCGTCCGGGACCGTGTAGAGGCGGGCGTTCTCCACCGTGTAGTGCGGGCCGTGGTGGTTCACCTCCTCGCCGGTGAACAGCCGGCGCATCACCTGGATGGCCTCCTCCAGCATGTCCAGACGGACGTGGGCCGGGGGCCAGTGGTCGCCCAGGATGTGCTCGTTCAGGGCCTCGCCTGAGCCGACGCCGAGCCGGAAGCGGTTGTCCGTCATCACCGCGCTGGTCGCCGCGGCCTGCGCCACCACCGCCGGGTGCATCCGCACGGTCGGGCAGGTCACCGCCGTCTCGACCGGCAGGGACACCGCCTCGGACAGCGCGCCGATCACCGACCACACGAACGGGCTCTGGCCCTGCTCGTCGTTCCACGGGTGGTAGTGGTCCGAGATCCACAGCGCCTGGAATCCGGCCTGCTCGGCCATCCGCGCCTGCTCGATCAGCTCGGCGGGTCCGTACTGCTCGCACGAGAGGAAGTAACCGTACTCGGGCATGGGGGAGTGCCTCCGCGACGTGGGCGGTCCGTATCCCGCACCGGGTACCCGGGCGCCGGTCCGGAAACCGGCGGCGTTCGGCCGGGAGGGCCCCGGCGGACGTTTGGGTGCCCTGGCCAGGGGGACGCGGAAGGCTCCCGAGCTACGCGACAGCGCCGGAGGCGAGCCAACCGTGAGTCGACCCCGCATCGTGATCGTCGGTGCCGGCTTCGCCGGGTACCGCACGGCACGCACCCTGTCCCGGATGACCCGGGGCCGGGCGCACATCACCCTGCTGAACCCGACCGACTACTTCCTGTATCTGCCCCTGCTTCCCCAGGTCGCCGCCGGTGTCCTGGAGCCGCGCCGGGTCACGGTCTCCCTCTCGGACACGCTGCCGGACGTACGGCTGGTGCTGGGCGAGGCCGACCGCATCGACCTCGACGGACAGACCCTGCACTACACCGGCCCCGAGGGCGACGACGGCACACTCGCCTACGACCGGCTGGTGCTCGCCGCCGGCAGCGTCAACAAGCTGCTGCCGATCCCCGGCGTCGCCGAGTACGCGCACGGCTTCCGGGGGCTGCCGGAGGCGCTGTACCTGCGCGACCACGTGACCCGGCAGGTGGAGCTGGCGGCCGCCGCCGACGATCCCAAGAGTTGCGCCGCCCGGTGCACCTTCGTCGTGGTCGGCGCCGGCTACACCGGCACCGAGGTCGCCGCGCACGGGCAGATGTTCACCGACGCGCAGGTCCGCAAGCACCCGCTGCGGCAGGGCATGCGGCCGCGCTGGATGCTGCTGGACGTGGCGCCGCGGGTGCTGCCCGAGATGGACGAGAAACTGTCCACCACCGCCGACCGGGTGCTGCGACAGCGGGGCGTGGACGTGCGGATGGGCACCTCCGTGAAGGAGGCCACGCCCGACGGGGTCGTGCTGACCGACGGCGAGTTCGTCGAGACCCGGACCCTGGTGTGGTGCGTGGGCGTACGGCCCGACCCGCTGGTCGAGTCCCTCGGGCTGCCGATGGAGAAGGGGCGGCTGCTCGTCGACCCGCACCTCCAGGTGCCGGGCCGGCCCGAGCTGTTCGCCTGCGGTGACGTGGCCGCGGTGCCGGATCTGGACAAGCCGGGGAGCTACACGCCGATGACCGCGCAGCACGCCTGGCGGCACGGCAAGGTCGCGGCGGAGAACGTCGCCGCCTCGCTGGGCCTCGGCGGCGCGCGCAAGCCGTACCGCCATCGCGACCTGGGCTTCGTCGTCGACCTGGGCGGTGCGAAGGCCGCCGCCAACCCGCTCGGCGTGCCCCTGTCCGGGGTGCCGGCGGGTGCGGTGACGCGGGGCTACCACCTCGCCGCGATGCCCGGCAACCGTGTCCGGGTCGCCGCCGACTGGCTGCTGGACGCGGTACTGCCGCGCCAGGCCGTGCAGTTGGGACTCGTCCGGTCCTGGTCCGTGCCGCTGGACACGTCCTCGCCGGAGCTGGCCCGGGTGCCGGGCGGGCCGGAGCGGCGGCAGGAGGCGAGCGCCCGTTCGGGGCCGGGGGCGGCGATCGCGGCCGACACGCACGACGGGGGGACCGGCGCCGGATCCGGGAAGGGCCGGGCCGGAGACGAACCCGCGAAGGGGCATCCCGGATCCAGGGTGACGCAGGACCGGCCCGGATCCGGGACCGCACAGCGCCGATCGGAAGAGGAACTGGCCAAGGGCCGCCCCGGCGGCGAACCGGCCAGGAACTGGCCGACCGACGAGCCTGCCAAGGGACCGCTCGGGAGCGGGTCCGCGAAGGGGCAGCTGGGTGGAGAGCCGGCGAAGGGGCGGCTCGGTGGGGAGTCGGCCAGGAGCCGGGCCGGGGGTGAACCGCCGAAGGGGCAGTCCGGGGGCGAGCCTGCCAGGAACCAGCCCGGGGGCGAGCCTGCCAGGAACCAGCCCGGTGGCGAGCCTGCCAGGAACCAGCCCGGCGGCGAGCCTGCCAAAAACCAGCCCGGGCCCACCCCACAGCCCCCGGCCGACCAGCCACCCCCAGGCCCCGACACCGCCCCCGGCCCAGTCAAGCGATCCGACGTCCCGGACGACTCCGCGAAAGGAGACTCATGAACACCGGTGAACTCACCGACCTCGGACAGCAGCTGCGGGTGGACAGTGTCCGCGCTGCCGCCGCCGCGGGCTCCGGGCACCCGACGTCATCCATGTCCGCCGCGGACCTGATGGCCGTCCTGCTCGCGCGCCACTTCCGCTACGACTTCGACCGCCCCGCCCACCCCGGCAACGACCGCTTCGTCCTCTCCAAGGGACACGCCTCCCCGCTGCTGTACTCCGCGTACAAGGCGGCCGGCGCCATCGACGACGAGGAACTGCTCACCTTCCGCAAGCTGGGCAGCCGCCTCGAAGGGCACCCCACACCGCAGCGTCTGCCCTGGGTCGAGACGGCCACCGGCTCGCTCGGGCAGGGCCTGCCGGTCGGTGTCGGCATCGCGCTGGCCGGCAAGCGGCTGGACCGCACCGGCTACCGCGTGTGGGTGCTGTGCGGCGACAGCGAACTGGCCGAGGGATCCGTGTGGGAGGCCGCCGAGCACGCCGGGTACGAGCACCTGGACAACCTCACCGTGATCGTCGACGTCAACCGGCTCGGCCAGCGCGGCCCGACCCGGCACGGCCACGACCTGGACGCCTACGCCCGCCGCTTCCAGGCCTTCGACTGGCACACCATCGAGGTCGACGGGCACGACGTGGACGCGATCGACCGCGCCTGCGGTGAGGCCGCGTCCACCAAGGGCCAGCCCACCGCGATCCTGGCCCGCACCCTCAAGGGCAAGGGCGTCGAGGGCGTCCAGGACCGCGAGGGCCTGCACGGCAAGCCGCTGCCCGAGGCCGACGACGCGATCGCCGAACTCGGTGGGCCGCGTGACATCCACGTCCGGGTGCAGGAGCCGCCCGCCGCCCGGATGCTGCACTCGGTCCACACCGGGAACTTCGAACTGCCGGCGTGGGACAAGGGCGAGGAGGTCGCCACCCGCAACGCCTTCGGGCAGGCGCTGGCCGCGCTCGGCACGGGCCGCGGTGACATCGTCGCCCTGGACGGAGAGGTCGGCGACTCCACCCGTGCCGAGTTCTTCGCCAAGGAGCACCCCGACCGCTACTTCGAGTGCTACATCGCCGAGCAGCAGCTGGTCGCCTCGGCGGTCGGGCTCGCGGCCCGCGGCTGGGTGCCGTACGCCGCCACCTTCGCGGCCTTCCTGACCCGGGCCTACGACTTCGTCCGGATGGCGTCCATCAGCGGCTCCGGCATCAACCTCGTCGGCTCGCACGCGGGGGTCGCCATCGGCCAGGACGGGCCCAGCCAGATGGGCCTGGAGGACCTGGCGATGATGCGGGCGGTGCACGGCTCGACCGTGCTGTACCCCTGCGACGCCAACCAGACCGCGCGGCTCGTCGGTGCGATGGCCGGCCTGGAGGGCGTCCGCTACCTGCGCACCTCGCGCGGCGAGAGTCCGGTGATCTACGGCCCGGACGAGGAGTTCCCGGTCGGCGGGAGCAAGGTGCTGCGCTCCTCCGACAGCGACCGGCTGACCCTGGTCGCGGCTGGCGTCACCGTGCACGAGGCGCTGGCCGCCGCCGACGCCCTGGAGGGGGAGGGCATCCAGGCACGGGTGATCGACCTGTACTCGGTGAAGCCCGTCGACCGGGCCGCCCTGCGGCGGGCCGCCGAGGAGACCGGCTGCCTGGTGACCGTGGAGGACCACCACCCGGAGGGCGGCATCGGCGACGCGGTCCTGGAGGCCTTCGCCGACGGACGCCCCGTACCGCGCCTGGTACGGCTCGCCGTGCGGAGCATGCCGGGCTCGGCCTCCCCGGACGAGCAGCTGCACGCCGCGGGCATCGACGCCGAGTCCATCGCGGCGGCCGGGCGGCTGCTGGTGGAGGAGGCGGTCGTGCCGTGAGCGGCGGCGACGGCACGCGCCGGGTGCGGGCGGGCCGCCGCACGGTGGAGGTGCACCGGCCGGACAAGGTGCTCTTCCCCGGCGGCGGGGACGCCAAGGAGTACACCAAGGGTGACCTGGTGGACTACCACCGGGCTGTCGCGCCCTTCATGCTGCCGCACCTGCGCGGCCGTCCGCTGATGCTGGGGCGGCACCCGGACGGGCTCGACGGCCCGCGGTTCATGCAGAAGAACACCCCCGAGAGCTATCCGGAGTGGATCACCCGCGTCGAGGTGGCCAAGGAGGGCGGCACCGTCCGCCACGTCGTCTGCGACGACACCGCCACCCTCCTCTACCTGGCCGACCAGGCCGGCATCACCCTGCACCGCTGGCTGTCCCGCGCCGACAGCGTCGACCACCCCGACCGGCTGGTCTTCGACCTGGACCCGGCGGAGGACGACTTCGACGCCGTGCGCGGGGCCGCCCGGCTGCTGGGGGAGCTGCTGGACGAGCTGGAGCTGCCCTCGGCGCTGATGACCACCGGATCGCGCGGGCTGCACGTGATCGTGCCGTTGAACGGCCGGCACGACTTCGACGAGGTGCGCTCCTTCGCCCGGGACGTCGCCGACACCCTCGCCGACGCCCACCCCGACCGGCTCACCACCGCCGCGCGCAAGAAGGACCGCGGTGAGCGGCTCTACCTCGACGTGCAGCGCAACGCCTACGCGCAGACCGCCGTCGCGCCCTTCACGGTCCGGCCCCGCCCGGGCGCACCCGTGGCCACCCCCATCACCTGGGACCAGCTGGACGACCCGGAGCTGCATGCCCGCCGCTGGACCATCGCCGACGCCGTGGAGCAGGCCCGCAGCAACCCCTGGTCAGGCCTGCTGGACCGCGGCCGGGCGCTGGGGCCGGCCCGGCGGCGGCTCAACGCCCTGCGCGGCTGAGCGCCACCCCGGTGGCCGCCGGCGCGTGGCAGATGCATGCGCCCGTACAGGTTTGGCGAACACGCTTGCGGCCACACGAAGGGGGAGGTGGCCATGTCGAACACAAAAAACCCGCAAGAGTCACAGAGTTCACAGAAGAACTCCCAGAATTCGCACAAGTCAACTGGTAATACGGCCGACGACCGGCCGAGCCCCATGGAGGTGCTGCGCCAGGCGCGCAGCCAGCTCGCGGAGCTCACCGGCATGACCGCCGAGTCCGTGTCGTCCTTCGAGCAGACCGAGCAGGGCTGGGCGCTGGAGGTCGAGGTCCTCGAACTCGAGCGCGTGCCCGACACGATGAGCCTGATGGCGAGCTATCAGGTGGAGCTCGACGGCCAGGGACAGCTCACGGGTTATCGGCGCGTCCGCCGCTACGAGCGGGGGCGGTCCGACTCGCGAAGGAGCGGGCGCTAGGACCGCCCGAGCGCACCCGAACCCACAGACAAGGAGGGACATCCGGCATGACAGTCGTACCGGCACAGCAGACCGGAGGCGGAGGCGGCAGCAGCGGTCTCTACGACGTGCTTGAACTTGTTCTGGACAGGGGGCTCGTCATCGACGCATTCGTGCGAGTCTCCCTGGTCGGCATCGAGATCCTGAAGATCGACGTTCGCGTCGTCGTCGCCAGCGTCGACACCTATCTGCGCTTCGCCGAGGCGTGCAACCGGCTCGACCTGGAGGCCGGGCCGCGCAAGGACCCGGGCCTGCCCGACCTGGTCGGGGAGATGACCGAGTCCGGCGCGCGCGGCAAGTCGAAGGGGGCGCTGTCCGGCGCCGCCGAAACCATCTCCGACGCCTTCAAGCAGGCGCGTTCCGAAGGCTCCGAGCAGGAGACCGAGTCCCGTCCGCGAGCCCGTAAGAGCACGTCCGCCCGCCGGAAGGAGGAGCAGGAGTGAGCACCTACGTCTACGGCATCGCGGCGAGTTCGCACCCCGGGCTCCCCGAGGGCATGGGCGGTGTCGGCGACCCGCCACGCCCGGTGCGCATCCTGCGCGAGGGCGACCTGGCGGCCGTCGTCAGCGAGGCGCCCGAAGGGCTGCGGCCCAAGCGCAAGGACCTGCTCGCCCACCAGAACGTGCTCAGCGAGGCGGGCGCGGCCGGCTGTGTGCTGCCCATGCGGTTCGGCAGCGTCGCCCCGGACGACAACTCGATCACCGGGGTCCTCGCCGAGCGCGCCGAGCACTACAAGGAGCGCCTGCGGGCCCTGGACGGCCGGGTCGAGTACAACGTCAAGGCCAACCACGTCGAAGAGGCCGTACTGCACCAGGTGATGGCCGAGAACCCGGACATCCGCGGTCTCGCGGAGGCCAACCGGCAGGCAGGTGGCGGCAGTTACGACGACAAGATCCGGCTCGGCGAGATGGTCGCGGCCGCGGTCAAGGGCCGGGAGGCCGAGGACGCCGCCGCACTCCAGCGCGTCCTGGAACCGTCCGCCGAGGACGTGAGCGTGGGCCCCGAGTCCACCGGCTGGCTGGCCAACGTGTCGTTCCTGGTGGACCGGGAGTCCGCCGAGAACTTCCTGGCGGCCGTGGAAGAGGCCCGCAAGGAACTGCCGCACCTGGAGGTGCGTGTCAACGGACCGCTGCCGCCGTACAGCTTCGTCGAGCCCGGCCAGACCGAGCCGACGGGCACGGTGACGAGCGGCACGGGCACCGGAGCGGAGTGACGACGTGGGCCTGATCTCGGAGGTGCTGCTGCTGCCGTTCGCACCGGTGCGCGGCAGCGCCTGGGCCATCAGACAGGTGCTCCAGGAGGCCGAGCGGATCTACTACGACCCCGCCACAGTCCGGGCCGAACTGTCCCGTCTGGAAGAGCAGTTGGAGGCCGGTGAGATCACCGAGGAGGAGTTCGACCGCCTCGAGGACGAACTCCTCGACCGGTTGGAGATCGCTTCGCGCGGGAGCGCGGGAACGGGCAACGGGACAACACAATGAACCGAGTGGGACTGGGTCTCGCCGTGGGGGCCGGATACCTCCTGGGACGGACCAAGAAACTGAAGATGGCGGCGGCCGTCGGCGGCCTGGTGGCCGGGAAGCGGATGAACCTGAGCCCGCGCATGGTCGCGGACCTGGTCCAGCAGCAGCTGCGGAACAACCCGCAGTTCAAGGAGATCGGCGACCAGCTGCGGCAGGATCTGCGCGGTGTCGGCAAGGCGGCCTCCGGTGCCATGGTCGAGCGGCAGCTCGACGCCTTGGCCGACCGGCTGCACGGCCGTACGGCCCAGGTGCGCGACCAGCTGGCGGGCGTGGTGCCCGGCGCGGGCGACAGCGAGGACGAGGAGCCCGAGGTCGAGGCCGAGGACTCCGGGCCGGAGGAGGACGAGGAGCGGGAGCCGGCCCCGAAGCAGGCGGCGAAGAAGGCCCCGGCCAAGAAGGCGCCGGCGAAGAAGACGGCGAAGAAGACGGCGAAGAAGGCCCCTGCCAAGAAGGCCCCTGCCAAGAAGACGGCGGGCCGGAAGGCGGCGGCGAAGAAGACCACGGCCGCGAAGAAGGCGGCCTCCGCCGGGAACAGGGGCGGCAGTTCCCGGACCCGGCTGCCGAAGGGAGGCGGTGAGGAATGACCGACACTCTCGGATCAGCGACCTCCGCCGCAAACGGAGCGAGGAAGAACCCGCTCACCGACGCGGCCCACAGCGAGGCCGCCGACCGGCTGAAGGCCGAGTTGCAGGAGTACCTCACCGCCCAGGCCACCCGCATGCTGACCGGCGTGGGCCGCAAGCTCGGCGAGACCACCAACAGACTGAACGACATCGCCGAGGGCAACAGCCCCGGCTTCGGCAAGCTCGCCCTCGACGGCGGCCGCAAGCTCGCCGAGGGCAAGGGCCCGGTGCGTGCCGCACTGGAGACCGGCGGCTCACGCGTCAAGGACAAGGTCACGGACGCCCTGAAGAACCTGGGCGGCGGCAAGGGCAAGCGCTCGGCGGGCAAGAAGCCCACCGTCATCATCGAACACATCGACGTCGGCGTACCGCTGCGCACGGCGTACGACCAGTGGACCCAGTACCAGGACTTCAGCACGTTCGCGAAAGGTGTCAAGAGCGCGAACAGGGCCGACGACACCACGTCGGACTGGCAGCTGAAGGTCTTCTGGTCCAACCGCAGCTGGAAGGCGAAGACGACGGAGCAGGTGCCCGACGACCGCATCGCGTGGGCGTCGGAAGGCGCCAAGGGCACGACGAAGGGCGTGGTCTCCTTCCATAGCCTCGCCGACAACCTCACGCGGGTCCTGCTGGTCATCGAGTACTACCCCACGGGCCTGTTCGAGAAGACCGGCAACATCTGGCGCGCCCAGGGCCGCCGTGCCCGGCTCGACCTGAAGAACTTCGTCCGCTTCATCACGATCAAGGGTGAGGCGGAGGACGGCTGGCGCGGCGAGATCCGCGACGGCGAGCTCGTCCGCAGCCACGAGGACGCCCTCGCCGAGGAGTCCGAGGACGAGCGCCCCGAGGGTGAGGAGCCCGAGGACGAGTACGCCGAGGAGGAGCCGGAAGAGGAAGGCGCGGAGGAACCCGAGGGCGAGTACGAGGACGAAGCCGAGTCCGAGTACGACGACGAGGAAGCGCCCGAGGAGGAGCCCCGGGAAGAGCCCGAGGAAGAACCTGAAGGGGAGTACGAAGAGGACGAGGCCGACGAGTACGAGGACGAGTACGCCGAAGGCGGGAGCCGGCGATGACGACGCCCAGCAGGATGCCCGAACCCTACGGCCATGGAAGCGGCGCCAACCTCGCCGACATCCTGGAACGGGTGCTCGACAAGGGCATCGTCATCGCGGGCGACATCCGTATCAACCTGCTCGACATCGAACTCCTCACCATCAAGCTGCGTTTGATCGTCGCCTCGGTGGACAAGGCGAAGGAGATGGGCATCGACTGGTGGGAGACCGATCCGGCACTGAGCTCGCGGGCCCGCCGTGACGAACTGACCCGTGAGAACGCCGAGTTGCGCGAGAGGCTGGCCCGGCTGGAGGAACTGGAGCCCGGCCGTGCGCAGGAGAAGGAGGCATCGTGACCGGACTGCGGTACGTCTACGCCGTCTGCCGCCCCTTCGGCACGCCGCTCCAGTCCCAGCTGACGGGGGTGGCGGGCGATCCGCCCAGAGCGCTGAACCACCACGGCCTCGTCGCCGTGGTCAGCCACGTACCGGAGCGGGACTTCGCGGAGGAACCGCTCCGCGCCCATCTGGAGGACCTCGACTGGCTCACCGAGACCGCCCGCGCCCACCAGGGCGTCATCGACGCGCTCACCACCGTCACGACCCCGCTGCCGCTGCGGCTCGGCACCGTCTTCCGGGACGACAGCGGCGTACGGACGATGATCGAGGCCCGTGAAGAGGACTTCCGGCGCACCCTCGAGCGGCTGGAGGGCCGTGTCGAGTGGGGCGTGAAGGTGTATGCCGAGTCCGAACCGCAGGAGAGCCCCCGGCCCGCGCAGAAAGCCACGTCGGGCCGTGACTACCTGCGGCAGCGGCGTATGCAGACCAGGTCGCACGAGGAGATGTGGCAGAAGGCGGAAAGCTTCGCAAGTCGACTGCACGAAAGGCTTTCCGCCTTCGCGGAGGATTCCCGGCTGCACCCCCCGCAGAACCCCACGCTTTCCAAAGCGACCGGGCGGAACGTACTGAACGCCGCCTATCTCGTACCGCGCGCGCATTCCGAGGAATTCGTGGAAATGGTGGACCGCACGAAGGGCGAGGTGCCCGGAATGCGTGTCGAACTCACCGGACCCTGGGCGGCCTATTCTTTCGCCGGGGAGGCCACATGACCGACAGGGAGAGGCCGTGACCGTAGTGGAACGCCGCGAGGTCGCCCTGGTGGACCTGCTCGACCGGCTGCTCGCCGGCGGTGTCGTGATCACGGGGGACATCACGCTGCGCATCGCCGACGTCGACCTCGTCCGTATCGACCTCAACGCGCTCATCAGCTCGGTGAACGCCCAGGTGCCCTCCCCGTTCGAGGAGTTGCTGTGACGTCGTCCGACCAGCCCGCGCAGGATCCGCGGCCGCGCCGCAACCGGCTGGACCTGGAACCCGACACCGTCGAGCGTGACCTGGTCAAACTCGTGCTCACGGTGGTGGAGCTGCTGCGCCAGCTCATGGAGCGTCAGGCGCTGCGCCGGTTCGACGGGGGGGATCTGAGCGAGGAGCAGGAGGAGCGGATCGGGCTCACTCTCATGCTGCTGGAGGAGCGGATGGCGGAACTGCGCGATCGCTACGGACTGCGGCCCGAGGACCTCAATCTGGACCTCGGGCCGCTCGGACCGCTGCTTCCCCGGGACGGGGGCTAATTCACCACCTGTACCACCGGCCCCTGCCTCCGGTCGCCGACGTACCACGGACGAAGAATCCCAGGAGCCACAGAACCAGAACCGCCAACGCGATCCACCAGAGTACCTTTACTGCGAATCCGGCGCCGAAAAGGATCAAAGCCAGAAGCAGTACCAGCAGGATGGGAACCATAATTCGAACCTCCTGCTTTTAGGGTGTCCCCGAATCCGTATTTCAGGCGTCCTTTCGGCAGAGAATTTCTCCGTGCAGCACGGTGAACCAGCCGTCCTCCCGCTCCCCCCACTGCCGCCAGGCGTCGGCCACGGCACGCAACCGCGCCTCGCTCGCGTGCCCGCCCAGCCGGGCGCGGTCCGCGTACGCCGGCGCCAGCGTCCGGTCCGCCCACAGCCCGCTCCACCAGGCCCGCTCCTCCTGCGTGGCGAAGGTCCAGGTGCCGGAGGTCGCCGTGACGTCCGCGAACCCGGCTCGCAGCGCCCACGCCTTCAGCCGGCGCCCGGCGTCCGGCTCACCGCCGTTCGCCCGGGCGACCCGGCGGTAGAGGTCCAGCCAGTCGTCGAGCCCCTCGGACGCCGGGAACCAGGTCATGGCCTCGTAGTCGGCGTCCCGCACGGCGACGAGGCCCCCGGGCTTCACCACCCGCCTCATCTCGCTCAGCGCCCGCACCGGATCGCCCACGTGCTGAAGCACCTGGTGGGCGTGGACCACGCAGAACGTGTCGTCCGGGTAGTCCAGGGCGTGCACGTCGGCGACCGCGAAGTCGGCGTTGGCCAGCCCCCGCCCGGCAGCCGTGGCACGGGCCCGCTCCAGGATCTCCGGCTCCCGGTCGACGCCGGTGACATGTCCGTCGGGCACGAGCGCGGCCAGGTCGGCGGTGATGGTGCCCGGTCCGCACCCGACGTCCAGGATCTTCATGTGGGGGCGGAGCGACGGCACCAGATATGCGGCCGAGTTGGCGGCGGTGCGCCAGGTGTGCGAACGCAGCACCGATTCGTGGTGCCCGTGCGTGTAGACAGCGGTCTCCCGTGGTTCCGGCATGGCGGATCCCCCCTATTCCGTTCGGGTCGGCATGGGGTCACCGTACGCAGCTCGGCCGCATGTTGAGACCACATTCTCGCCATATGGACTGATGGTTCGTCAGTCGGAAGGGATCGGCCGGTAGACGGTCAGCGCCTCGGGCAGCTTCTCCAGGGTGACGCGGCCCTCCACCTCGATGACCTCACCGTCGTAGGCGAGGAGGGTGCCGGGCGCCACGTGGTCCAGCCGCAGCCGTCCCACCTGGACGGCGGCGTGGGCGGGGGAGCGGGTCAGCGGCCCCGCGAGGGCGGCGGCGAGCAGCCTGACCGCCGGCCGGCGTCCACCGTGCACGACCCGCACGTCGAGTTGCCCGTCCGCGAGGTCCTTCCGGCGCCCGGACGCCAGCCCCATGCGGTGGTAGGTGCCGTTCCCGGCGAAAAGCAGCCACAGGGGGCGCGTGCGGCCCTGGAACTCGGCCTCCAGCGGGTGCCGGTCGGCCCGCAGCACGCGCAGGGCCGCGAACACGCCGGCGGGCCAGCCGCCGATCCGGTGCGACCAGCGCTCCCGCTCGCGCACGAGCTCCGGATAGACGCCGACACTGCACGTGTTGAGGAAGACACCGTGCTTCCCGCCGCAGGAGTACCGGCCCACGTCCACGCACACGGCCTCGCTCTCACGCAGCGCGCGGGCGAGATCGCGTACGTCCTCGATGCCCAGGTCGTAGGCGAAGTGGTTCAGCGTCCCGCCCGGCAGCACCGCGAGGGGCAGGTGGAAACGGATCGCGACGCGGGCGGCGGCGTTCACCGTGCCGTCACCGCCGCACACGCCGAGGACCCGGGCGCGGGCGGCCGCCTCCTCCAACTCTGCGGGCACGTCTCCCGGCTCGCACTCGACGACCTCGGCCCGGGGGAGGGCGTCCCGCAGGGCGCGGGCACGCTCGGCGCTCCCCGCGGCGGTGTTCGCGACCAGCACGAGTCCCTCGCCGTCCGGCAGCGCCGGAACCTCGGCGCGAGGGTGGGCCGGCGGGGCGACCTGGCCGCGCGTCGGCACCATGCCCCGCACTGCGAACGCGGCACCGACACCCAGGGCGGCGCCCGTCAGGACGTCGCTCGCGAAGTGCGCGCCCGCGTGGCCGCGGGAAAGGGCGACGGAGGCGGCCACCGGGGCGACGACCGTGCCCCAGGCGGGGGACTCCAGGGCGACACCGGTCGCGAAGGCGGCGGCGGCCGCGGCCTGCCCGGAGGGGAACGAGGTGGTGATCGGCCGCCGCTTCGGCTGCCCCACCAGCGGGGCCGGTGCCGGGCGGGGGCGGAGGAGGGTGCGCTTGCCGAGGGCGTTGACGGTGAGGGAGGCGAGGTCGAGTGAGGCCAGTCCCCGGGTCGCCGCGCGGCGGGCACGGGGAGTGCGGGTGACCGCGAGGGCGGCGGCGGCCGCGAGCCACAGGGCGCCGTGGTTCGCGCTGCGGTTCAGGCGGGACAGGACGGGGTCCAGGGCGGCGGGCGTCATGGCATGCGGGTACCCCGAGGGGTGGACACACCGACCGTCCACGGGCAGGCTCGGGGTGATCATCGTGACCGAAGAGGGGGATCCGAGGCATGAGCGGGATAGTGACGGCGGTCAGCAGCAACGGGGAGTACTCGTTCACCAAGCCGAACCGGGACAGCATCAGGCTGCTCGCCGGTCTCGGAGTGGAGGGGGACGTGCACGCCGGTGTGAGGGTCAAGCACCGTTCGCGCGTCGCACAGGATCCCACCCAGCCGAACCTGCGCCAGGTGCACCTCATGCACGAGGAACTCTTCGCCGAGGTCGGTGAAGAGGGGTTCAAGGTGGCGCCCGGTGAACTCGGCGAGAACATCACCACGCAGGGCATCGATCTGCTCGGTCTGCCGGTCGGCACATTGCTGCGCATCGGCGACACGGCGGTCCTGGAGGTGACCGGTCTGCGCAATCCCTGCATCCAGATCGACAACTTCCAGAACGGTCTGCTGAAGCGGGTCGTCGGACGTGACGAGGCGGGGAACGTCGTACGCAAGGCCGGGATCATGAGCGTGGTGCGGGAAGGGGGCGTGGTGCGTCCCGGGGACACGATCGAGGCGGAACTTCCCACCGGTCCCCACCGGCCTCTGGACCGCGTCTGAGTCTGTCCGCGTCTGCCGGTACTCGGCGTTGTCGCTGAGGCCGGGTGGGTCCGCAGGACGGCGTCGCCGGGTGCCGCTTCTTCGGGACTGGTGCCGCCCTGGCGGCACGACTGTCCGCAGCTGAGCCGGGACGCGGCCCCCACCCGGTCGGAAATGCGTTTGCCCAGCGCGCCGTCGTCCCCGCAGAATCGCGCTCATGGGTCACCTGGAAGCCGCGCACCTGGAGTACTACCTGCCTGACGGAAGGGCGCTGCTGGGTGATGTCTCGTTCCGGGTGGGGGAGGGGGCCGTCGTCGCCCTCGTGGGACCCAACGGGGCCGGGAAGACGACCCTGCTTGGGATGCTCGCCGGTGAGATCAAGCCGCACGGCGGAACCGTCACCGTAGGCGGCGGGCTCGGCGTGATGCGGCAGTTCGTCGGGTCCGTACGCGACGAGACGACCGTACGGGACCTGCTCGTGTCCGTCGCCATCCCCCGCATCCGCGAGGCGGCCCACGCCGTGGACACCGCCGAGCACGCCCTCATGACCGTCGACGACGAGGCCGCCCAGCTGAAATACGCGCAGGCCCTCGCCGACTGGGCCGAGGCCCGCGGCTACGAGGCCGAGACGCTGTGGGACATGTGCACCACGGCCGCACTGGGCATCCCTTACGACAAGGCGCAGTGGCGCCAAGTACGCACCCTCTCCGGCGGCGAGCAGAAGCGGCTCGTCCTGGAGGCCCTCCTGCGCGGCACCGACGAGGTGCTCCTCCTCGACGAGCCGGACAACTACCTCGACGTCCCCGGCAAGCGCTGGCTGGAGGAGCGCCTCGCCGAGACGCGCAAGACCGTCCTCTTCGTCTCCCACGACCGCGAACTCCTCGCCCGCGCGGCCCAGCGCATCATCTCCCTGGAACCGGGCCCCGCGGGCGCCGACGCCTGGGTGCACGGCGGCGGCTTCGCCACCTACCACGAGGCCCGGCGTGAACGCTTCGCCCGCTTCGAGGAGTTGCGCAGGCGCTGGGACGAGAAGCACGCCCAGCTGAAGAAGCTCGTACTGACGCTGCGTCAGGCCGCCTCCAACAGCGACGATTTGTCCTCCCGCTACCGCGCTGCCCAGACCAGGCTCCGCAAGTTCGAAGAGGCCGGACCGCCCCCGGAGCCGCCCCGCGAGCAGGACATCAGGATGCGGCTGAAGGGCGGCCGCACCGGCGTCCGGGCCGTCACCTGCGAGCGCCTGGAGCTGACCGGCCTGATGAAGCCCTTCGACCTGGAGGTCTTCTACGGCGAACGCGTCGCCGTCCTCGGCTCCAACGGCTCGGGCAAGTCCCACTTCCTGCGCCTGCTCGCCGGCGACGACGTGGCACACACGGGAAACTGGAAGCTGGGGGCCCGGGTCGTACCCGGCCACTTCGCGCAGACGCACGCGCACCCGGAGCTGGAGGGCCGCACACTGCTCGACATCCTGTGGAAGGAGTACTCACAGGACCGGGGCGCGGCGATGTCGCGGCTGCGCCGCTACGAGCTGACGAACCAGGCCGAGCAGACGTTCGACCGCCTGTCCGGCGGCCAGCAGGCCCGCTTCCAGATCCTCCTGCTGGAGCTCCAGGGCGTGACGGCGCTGCTGCTCGACGAGCCGACCGACAACCTGGACCTGGAGTCCGCGGAGGCGCTCCAGGAGGGCCTGGAGTCCTTCGACGGCACGGTCCTCGCGGTCACGCACGACCGCTGGTTCGCCCGCTCCTTCGACCGTTACCTCGTCTTCGGCAGCGACGGCCGGGTCCGGGAGACTCCGGACCCGGTCTGGGACGAACGCCGGGTGGAACGGGCCCGCTAGGGGCCCGGCTCCCCGCTCACTTCCAGCGCAGCAGCGCCCCGAGTCCGCCGACCGGAACTTCGTGCTCCGCAACGGCCAGTGCCGCCGCGTCCGTCGCCACGGCCGACCGGATCAGCGCGTCGTCCGCCCGGGCCGGCCAGGAGTGCTGCTCGCCGAGGATCTTCAGGTCCGTACGCCGCACCGCCAGCTGGTCCGGGTCCTCGCCGATCCACACCTCGCGATGCGCGTCCGGCCCGTCCGGCCTGATCAGCAGCTCGTCGATGCGGTGCTCACGCGCCGCCTCGACCAGCGCGGGCACACCCTCCACGGCCGCGGCCCGGCCCTCGTCGTCCGGGTTCCGGGCGGCCCGGAACCGCTCCAGCTCCGCCTCGGCCTGCCGCGCCACATGCTCGGCGCGGGCCCGCTCCACGTCCTCGTCGAGGAGCCGGCTGCCGATGCCGTGCGGCGCCTCGACGACGAGGCCGTGCAGCCGCTTGGGCAGCCGCTCGTGCACGGACCGCCGCTCACGGTCGTCGCCGACGAGAATGAGCAGGTCGGCGCGGGTCTCCTCCTGGCACACGGCGAGCGCGTCGGCGATCTCCGCGGCGTTGTGCTCCCAGGTGTTCTCCACCCGCAGCTGGAAATGCCGCTCGGACCAGTCCACGGAGCTCGTCCGGTGCACCGGCCACTGGCGCCCGGTGACGCTTCCGGCGCCCTCACTGCCCAGTGCGCTGCGCAGCTCGAAGTCCGCGCCCTTGCGGTCGACGTACGCCACCACGCACACCGGGTCCTCGCCGGCCAGCTCCAGCAGCGGCGTGACACGGGGCAGCGGAGCCCATTCGGCCCAGTCACCCTGCGGGGGACGGGCCAGCGGCGGATCGAGGATCACCTCGCCGGCGCGGGCGAACAGGGCCCGGCCGTTCGGTTCGGAGGAGTGCCGCAGGTCCTCGATCGCGCTCTGCACGGCCCGGCAGGTCGGCTCGTCCGCGCCCTGCTCGGCCAGCTGGCTGGCCATCGCCCGGGCCGTGAGCTGACGCTCATGGGGGGTGTCCTCCGTATGCCGGGAGGTGTCGACGTACACCGAGGCCCAAGGCCCGGGGTGTTCGTAGAGTGGGTGCAGAAAGGCGAGATCCATGGTTCCCTCCCGGATGCCGCTCGGGGGTAGTGCTCAGTTGCTCCCCGGGCGGGTACCCGGACCGCATGAACGAACACGACGAGCGGGGCAACACCATGACCGGAGTGGACCCTGACCGGCTGGACGACCAGCAGCTCATGAAGGAGCTGGAGACCATCCACCGCACGCGCCACGACACGCTGCTGTACGGCTCGAACGACGCGCTGCGGGCACACAACGAACGCATGGCGCAGCTCGAGGGCGAGTTCCTGCGCCGCAACCCGCGGCGCCCGGTGGCCGCGGGCCGCACACGCGAAGGGGCCCGGGAGCGGGGGAGCGGGGAGTCGACGACTCCCACGACCCCCGGCACCTGAACCCTGCCGGACCAGCACCGAAGCGCCGCATCCCGTGCCCGCACCGGCGCAACCCGCCCGGGCCGGCAGATCGCGCCCCGGCCGACAGCGGCACAACGCGACTCCGTCGGTACGGGCCCGCGCGGCACACCCCGACCCGGCTCGCACCGCATGAGCGCGCCCGCGCCCCGCACCGGCGCCTCGCGCGCGGTCGACGCCGCCCCGTCATGACGGCTTCGCATCGGCACAGGACGGGCCGCTCCACACCGGCGCAACCCGGCCTGGTCCGTACCGCACAAGTGTGCCTCGGCCCCGCATCGGCGCAACCCGGCCTGGTCCGCACCGCACAAGCGCGCCCCGGCCCGCACCGGCCGCTCGCGCGCGGGTCGGCACCGCCCGTCCCGACCGGGTTCGCCCCGGCACAAGGCGAGCTGCTCCGCGCCGCCACCACCCGGCCTGGTCCGCACCGCACAAGCGCGCCCCCGCCCCGTACCGGCGCCTCGTGCGCGGGGTGTCGCACCGGCACAACCCGAGCCGCAGCCCCAACCGGCACACCACGAGACGCCTCTCTCACAGCACACACTCGCAGTACGAAACGAGCCGGGCCGCGCCCCCACAAGCGCGGCCCGGCCCTGCCCCCGGCCCCGGCTCAGTGCCGCACCGGCCCCCGCCCCCAATGCCGGTGCGCCGCGATCGTGTCCACGAACGCGTTCAGGAACTCCTCGCTCGCCGGACCCGGCGAGGTGTCCGTCACCACGCCCTGGTCCGCGACCACGCGCTGGAACTCCGTCGACAGCCTCAGCCCCTCGGGCTCCAGCGCCGACAGGACGCCCACGCCCGAGCCGAGCGCGCCCACCGGCTTGCCGTGCCGGAAGGCGTCCCGTACGAACCGCACCGCGTCCGGGTCGGCCGCCGTCGGCGGGGTGCCGACGGGCCCGCCGGGCAGCAGTACGGCGTCGTACAGCACGGACGCCACGGTAGGCAGCGCACGGTCGACCGCGTACGTCTCACCGTCGGACCCGGTGATCGTCCCGTCCGTCGCGGCCAGCGCCTCGACGATCGCCCCCTCCGCGGCCAGCCGCTCCCGCACGGAGGTGATCTGCTCGGCGTCCACTCCGTCCGTGACGAGCACCGCGACCTGCCGCGTCCGGATCGAACCGTCCCCGCGCAGCGACTCCAGACTGAGTGCGGGGGAGGCCGGCTTGTCCGAAGTCTCCGCACCGGACGGCGCCGGCACCCCGACGCCCCGCGCCACCTGCACGGCCAGCTCCCCGTCGACCTTGGCCAGGTGCTCGACCGTACGCGCCCGCACGGTCCTCGCGCCCACCTTGCCGAGCTCGAACCGGAACGCCTCGACGATGTGCTGCTTCTCCCAGTCCGCCATGCTGTTCCAGAACATCGCCGGCTGGCTGTAGTGGTCCTGGAAACTCGGGCTGCGGCGGCGGATCTTGTGGCCGTCCACCCGTTCGGCGTAATGCGTGTAGGCGCTTCCCCCGGCGCCCGCGTGGGCCGGGCAGCCCCCGCCGAGCGAGTTCGGGAAGTAGTTCGTGCCGGAGTGGATCGCGCTCTGGTGATAGCCGTCGCGCTGGTTGTTGCGCACCGGTACGACCGGCCGGTTCACCGGCAGCTGCGAGAAGTTGGGCCCGCCCAGCCGGATCAGCTGGGTGTCCAGGTAGGAGAAGTTGCGCGCCTGGAGAAGCGGGTCGTTGGTGAAGTCGATGCCGGGGACGACGTTCGCCGTGTGGAAGGCGACTTGCTCGGTCTCCGCGAAGAAGTTCTCCGGGTTGCGGTCCAGCACCATCCGGCCGATCGGCCGCACCGGCACCTGCTCCTCCGGGATGATCTTCGTCGGGTCGAGCAGGTCGAAGTCGAACGCGAACTCGTCCTCCTCCGGCACGAGTTGCACACCCAGCTCCCACTCGGGGTACTCGCCCGCCTCGATCGCGTCCCACAGGTCACGCCGGTTGAAGTCCGGGTCGCGGCCCTGGCACTCCTGCGCCTCGTCCCACACCAGTGAGTGCACGCCGAGCCGCGGCTTCCAGTGGAACTTCACGAACGTGCCCTTGCCGTCCGCGTTGACGAACCGGAAGGTGTGCACGCCGAAGCCCTGCATCATGCGGTAGCTGCGCGGGATCGCCCGGTCCGACATCAGCCACATGATCGCGTGCAGCGTCTCCGGCTGGAGCGACACGAAGTCCCACAGGGTGTCGTGCGCGGACGCGCCCGTCGGGATGTCGTTGTGCGGCTCGGGCTTCACCGCGTGCACGAAGTCGGGGAACTTGACGCCGTCCTGGATGAAGAAGACCGGGAAGTTGTTCCCGACCAGGTCGTAGTTCCCCTCCGACGTGTAGAACTTGGTCGCGAAGCCGCGTACGTCCCGCACGGTGTCCGCCGAGCCCTTCGGGCCCTGCACGGTCGAGAACCGTACGAACACGGGCGTCCGTACGGCCGGGTCCTGGAGGAACGCCGCACGGGTGAACTCCGCGCAGGACTCGTATGGTTCGAAATAGCCGTACGCGCCCGCGCCCCGCGCGTGCACCACCCTCTCCGGGATCCGCTCGTGGTCGAAGCGGGTGAGCTTCTCCCGGAAGTGGAAGTCCTCCATCAGCGTCGGACCGCGCTCGCCCGCGGCCAGGGAGTCGTCGGTGTGGTCGACCTCGACGCCCTGGTCGGTGGTGAGCGGCCCGCCGGCCGGATCGTCCGCCCTGAACGCCTCGCGCTGCTCCTGCTTGCGGTCGGCCGGAGAGGCCATCAGGCGGCCTCCTCGGCGAAGACGTCGAGGAAGGTCTCGCAGAACGCCTTCAGGTCGTCCGGCTTACGGCTGGTGACCAGCTTGTTGGCACCGTGGTCACACACCTTCACCTGCTCGTCGACCCAGGTGCCGCCCGCGTTGCGGATGTCGGTCTGCAGGCTCGGCCAGGAGGTCAGCGACCGGCCGCGTACGACGTCCGCCTCGACCAGCGTCCACGGCGCGTGGCAGATCGCGGCCACGGGGCGGCCCTGCTCGAAGAAGTCCCGGACGAACGCGACGGCCTTGCCGTCCATCCGCAGGAAGTCCGGGTTGGCCACGCCGCCCGGCAGCACCAGAGCACCGAACGAGCCCGGCGCGCTCTCGCCCACGACCTCGTCCACGGGGAAGGTGTCCGCCTTGTCGAGGTGGTTGAACGCCTGGATCTCCCCCTGCTTCGTCGACACCAGCACGGGCTCGTGCCCGGCGTCCTTCGCGGCCTGCCACGGATCGGTCAGCTCCACCTGCTCGACGCCCTCGGGTGCCACCAGAAATGCGATGCGCATGATGTTCAACGTCCTTTCCCGGAGCGCGCGGCAGTCCAGTGCGCCGCGTCGCTCCTCGCGTTCTTGTCGTTCTTGCGGTTCCTGCGGCCCGTGCGCACGCACCGCAGCAACTCCTCGCCGTACGGCAGCAGCACGCAGGTGCCGATCGCCGCGGCGATGCCCGCCAGATAGCCGCGCGACAGCGGCCGCCGGCGCGGCACCAGCCGCCACGCGTCGGGGTCCCCGCGGCCGCCGCGCAGCAGCGACTTCACCTGGTCGGCGTGCAGGCACATCAGGGAGGCCAGCGCCCCGAACGGCAGCGACTCCAGAAAGCTGTGGATGTGCTGCTCGACCGGCTTGACCTCCCGCTCGCTCTCGACGGCCGTACGGACGTCCCACAGCGCCGTCGCCTCGTGCACCGCGGCCCCGCCCAGCTGCACGCTCAGCAGCAGCGGGTTGACCTCGTAGCGCAGCGTCAGCGCGATCGGGATGCCGACCTCGGCCATCATCAACGAGTGGATCAACGACTCCTTGGTGCCCGCGGTCTCCTCGATACGGGTCCGCCGGTGCATCACCCAGTCGGCCACCCCGGGCACGAACCAGCTGGGCAGCAGCCCGTACAGCAGGTAGCGGGTCGTGGCGTCACCGACGTCTACGGTGACGCCGGTCGCACTGATCTCCTTCGCCTGGCCGATGCTCACGCACCTCCCCGGGCGTCCGGCTCGGCGCGGCTGATGTCGGCGAGCGCCGACGCGGGGTCCTCGGCCTCGGCCAGGTCGCCGAGGCTCACCATCCCGACCGGCAGTCCGTTCTCCACCACCGGCAGCCGGCGCACCGCGTGCTCGCGCATCAGCGTGACCGCGGTCGTCACCCGGTCGTCCGGCGTCACCGTCACCGGGTCCGGCGTGCACACCGACTGCGCGCTCACCGTCATCGGGTCGGCACCGTCGGCCACCGCCCGCACCGTGATGTCACGGTCGGTGAGCACGCCGATCACGTCCTGACCGTCGGCCACCACCACGTCGCCGATGTTCTGGGTACGCATCAACTGCGCCGCCTCGACGAGCGAGGCGTCCGGGCGTACGGCGACCACACCCGGGGTCATCACGTCCTTCACCAGTTCGGCCATCACTGAAGGCCCTCCCTCCGTTCCCCCTCCGGCGGGGGCGCCGCGGGCGGGCCGACCCGCCCGCGGCGCCCCCGCCCGCGGTCCTTACGCGTACTCCTCCGGCCCGGTCTCCCGGGCCCGGATCAGGGCCTGGGCCAGCTCCTGGACATTGCCGTAGCGCTCCTGGCGCGGCAGCCGCTCCAGGGCCTCGACGAGGGCGTCGGGTGCCTGGTGGCCGCGCAACTCGCGGGCCAGGTCGCGCGCGCTCGCGGGGAACACCCGGCGGCCCAGGATCCGGGCCAGCTCCAGGCGCACCGACTCCAGGGACGTCGGCGCACGGCTCGGCGTCACCGGCCCGTACGCGACCTCGGGGTCGTCCTCGGCGGCCGGCTCCGGGTCGTGCCACTCCTCACTGCGGGTGGGGTGCCCGGACCTGAGCAGCCCCTGGAGTTCGTGCTTCATCTCGTCGTCTCGGTGGACGCTCAGCCGGTCGCTGCCTCGCTGCATGTCTCCCTCCAGACGGTCGGGGGTCCGCACCGCGTACCCGAACACCGGGCGCCGACACGGGTTCGCCGCCCCGGATGGGTGCCCTCCGCACTGGTTTGCGCCACGGCCTGAGGGAGACCCGGATCACACCCCCCACACCTCTCTGGGGAAGGACACGCCATGGCGATGCTCGCTGTGCTCATTCCGCTGCTCATGCTCGGAGTGGTGCTGGTGCTGGGCCGTTACGAAGAACTGCTGCTGCCGCAGGACGACGCCGGCCGGCGCGAACCGGTCGGCGTGCCCCACACGGCCGCGACGACTGCTACTTCCTCTCACGTCCCGGCAGGAACTCCTGCATCTTCGCCTTGAAGCCCTGCTTGACCACCGATCCCCGGTCCGAGTCGCCCTTCAGGATCGACGCGGCGGTCGCCTCCATCTGCTCCCAGGTGGCGTGCGGCGGGATCGGTGGGACGGCCGGGTCGGTCAGGAACTCGACCACCGCGGGACCGTCCGCCTCCAGCGCGGCACGCCAGCCCGCCTCGACGTCCTCCGGCTTCTCCACCCGGATGCCGGTCAGCCCCAGGGAACGCGCGAACGCGGCGTACTGCACGTCCGGGAGCGCTTGCGACGGCAGGAACTGCGGCGCGCCCTCCATGGCCCGCATCTCCCACGTGACCTGATTCAGATCCTGGTTGTTCCACACGGCGACCACCAGCCGCGGGTCCTCCCACTGGTGGCGGTACTTCGCCGCCGTGATCAGCTCCGACATCCCGTTCATCTGCATCGCCCCGTCGCCCACCAGCGCGATCGCGGGCCGGTCCGGGTGCGCGAACTTCGCGCCGATCACGTACGGAACCCCACAGCCCATCGTCGCCAGCGTGCCGGAGAGCGAGCCCCGCATACCCGGTCGCATGGTCAGGTGCCGCGCGTACCAGTTGGCCGTCGAACCCGAGTCGGAGGCGACGATCGCGTTGTCCGGAAGCAACGGGTCCAAGGCGCGGGCCACGTACTCCGGATTGATCGGGTCGGCGTCGAGTCCGGCCCGGCGCTCCATGACGTCACGCCAGCGCGTCACGTTGGCGCACACCGTGTCGTACCACTCGCGCCCGCGCCCCTCCTCGATCAGCGGTATCAGCCGCTCCAGCGTGGCCTTCGCGTCGCCGACCAGGTTCACCTCGTACGGGTAGCGCATCCCGACCATGTGCGGATCGATGTCGATCTGCACACCCCGCGCCTTGCCGAACTCCGGCATGAACTGGGTGTACGGGAACGACGACCCGATGGTCAGCAGCGTGTCGCAGTCCCGCATCAGCTCGTACGACGGACGCGTGCCCAGCAGGCCGATCGAGCCGGTGACGTACGGCAGTTCGTCGCTGAGGACGTCCTTGCCGAGCAGCGCCTTGGCGACACCGGCGCCGAGCAGCTCGGCGATCCGCTCCACCTCGGCCCGCGCGCCGGCCGCGCCCTGGCCGACCAGGATCGCCACCTTGTCACCGGAGTTGAGGATCTCGGCGGCCCGGCGCACCGAATCGTCGGAGGGAACCGCCGTCCACGAACTGCGGTCCAGGCTGGAGGGCACCATCTTGAACTCGTGCGTCGGCGGCGAGTAGTCGAGTTCCTGCACGTCACCGGGGATGATGATGGCGGTGGGGCAGCGACGCGCGTACGCGGTGCGAATCGCCCGGTCCAGCACGTTGGGCAGCTGCTCCGGCACCGTCACCGTCTCCACGAAGTCGGAGGCGACGTCCTTGTACAGCGAGTGCAGATCCACTTCCTGCTGGTAGGAGCCGCCCATCGCGGTGCGGTGCGTCTGGCCGACGATCGCCAGCACCGGCACATGGTCAAGCTTGGCGTCGTACAGACCGTTCAGGAGATGGATCGCGCCCGGCCCCGACGTGGCCGTGCACACCCCGAGACGGCCGCTGAACTTGGCGTATCCGACAGCCTGGAACGCCGACATCTCCTCGTGCCGCGACTGCACGAAACGGGGCTGGTTCTCGGCCCGGCCCCACGCGGCCAGCAGGCCGTTGATGCCGTCGCCCGGATAGCCGAAGACCTCCTCGACCCCCCACTCGCGCAACCGCTCAAGGACGTGGTCGGAGACCTTGGTGCTCATGTACGACCTCCCGGACGTATGGGGACAGAGCCATCTGTACGAGTCACCCTGCGCGACGGCGGAAAACCTGTCCGGGTTTGCGGGTGAGGGCCGGGGGCAGGCGCACCCCAGTGCTTCGGACAGGAGGCACGTCCGTGGGAGCGGCCGATCGCGCCGCCACCGGCGCCCCTGGTCCGCACAGTCGATGCGCTCCCACGGTGACCGTCCAACCCAGAGCACCTTCAAGGGAATTGCGACGCATCATGCCGATCCACACCAGCACGAAGCAGCACCCCCACGACGACGCCCCCGACACCGCCGGCGCCTTCCGCAAGCTCGCCACCCTCCCCGCCGGCCCCGAGCGCGACGCGCTCCGCGACGAGATCGTCGAGGCCTGGCTGCCCATGGCAGACCGCCTCGCCGGACGCTTCCGCAGCCGCGGCGAGAGCTTCGAGGACCTGCGCCAGGTCGCGGCCCTCGGCCTGGTCAAGGCCGTCGACCGGTACGACCCCGAGCTCGGCAACGCCTTCGAGAGCTACGCCGTGCCCACCATCACCGGCGAGATCAAGCGCCACTTCCGGGACCACATGTGGACCCTGCACGTACCTCGCCGGGTCCAGGACCTGCGCAACCGCGTCCGGTTCGCCTCCCAGGACCTGTCCCAGACCATCTCCGGCCGACGGCCCACCGTGGCGGAGATCGCCGAACACGCGAAGCTGAGCGAGGAGGACGTCAAGACCGGCCTGGAGGCCCTGGAGAGCTTCACCGCCCTGTCCCTGGACGCGGAGCTGCCCGGCAGCGAGGACGGGTACTCCCTGAGCGACGCGCTCGGGTCGCCTGATCCGGCGCTGGACACGGTCGTGGACCGTGAGGCGGTGAAGTCGCGGCTGGCGGCGCTGCCGGAGCGGGAGCGGGCGATTCTGTACATGCGGTTCTTCGGGGACATGACGCAGAGCCGGATCGCCGAGGAGCTGGGGATCTCGCAGATGCATGTGTCCCGGCTGATCAGCCGGTGCTGCGGTCGGGTTCGGGAGCAGGTCATGCGGGATGTGGCCTAG
>NZ_DF968322.1:0-3336 GCF_001270025.1 Streptomyces azureus
GGCGGCGGCAGCTGCCGTCCTGCTCGCTGGGGCCCATCCGGCGTACGCGGACGACCCGGCGCCCGCCTGTGCCGCGCCCGACGACCACACCTTCCCGCTCACCACCCGCATCCACGGCGGGCCCGACGCCTACACGGCCGGGGGCGGGTTCGGGACCTGGTATCTCGATCTGACCAACACGACCGACCGGCCGTGCACCGGTATCCACCCCGTCGTCGTGCTCGTCGACGACAAGCGGGCGCTGGAGCCGTCGCAGCCCCGGCTGGAGTTCTTCGAGGGGGCGCGGGCGCACCCCGTGCGGTTCGAGAAGACCGAAGAGGACGAGCTCGTCGGGGCGTTCGCCGACGAGGAGGACCGCTTCGCCGGGTTCACGGTCGGACCGGGGAAGACCGTCACCGTGAAGGTGCGGCTCGCGGTCACTTCGGACGCCGTGCCGAACGACGTGACCGCCAACGCCGCCGTGGTGCAGCGGCACGACGACGACGGCGACTGGGTCGGGCAGTCGAACGACTACCGGTTCGGGATCGACGGCGACGGCCCGATCGGCAGGGGTGAGATCGACAGGGGTGAGCAGGAGGCCGACGGCGGTACCGACTCCCTGCCGGAGTCCGAGGAGTCCGTCCCGCCCCGCGAGGACCGCTTCCCGTTCGCCGAGGAACTCGCCCGTACGGGATCCGGCGGCCAGGTCGCCGCTGCCGCCGCGGCGGTACTGATCGCCGGGGGCGGGGCACTGCTCCTCGCCCGCAGGCGCCGCTGAGGCGCGTGGACCTGTCCCGCCTGTCGGGACGCCGTACGCAGGCCATTCCACAAGATCCGGCCACTGTTTAGGCTTGGGCTCCTGGCCCCAAGGCGCACGCCGGCCCGCGTACGGCAGGAGATCCCGCACATGGCAGACCGCAAGCCCATCGAGTCGTGGCTCACCGACATGGACGGTGTGCTCATCCACGAGGGCGTACCGATCCCCGGCGCCGACGCCTTCCTCAAGAAGCTGCGCGAGTCCGGGAAGCCCTTCCTGGTCCTCACCAACAACTCGATGTACACCCCGCGCGACCTGCACGCCCGGCTGCGCCGCATGGGCCTGGAGGTGCCGATCGAGAGCATCTGGACCTCGGCCCTGGCCACGGCCCAGTTCCTGGACGACCAGCGGCCGGGCGGCTCGGCGTACGTCATCGGCGAGGCCGGCCTGACCACCGCGCTGCACGACATCGGCTACATCCTGACCGACCACGAGCCGGACTACGTCGTCCTCGGCGAGACCCGCACGTACTCCTTCGAGGCCATGACGAAGGCGGTACGGCTCATCCTCGGCGGCGCCCGTTTCATCTGCACCAACCCCGACGAGACGGGCCCGTCCACCGAGGGCCCGCTGCCCGCGACCGGTGCCGTGGCCGCGCTGATCACCCAGGCGACCGGCAAGAAGCCGTACTTCGCGGGCAAGCCGAACCCCCTGATGATGCGGACCGGGCTGAACGCCATCGGGGCGCACTCCGAGAGCAGCGCGATGATCGGCGACCGCATGGACACGGACGTGCTGGCGGGCATGGAGGCCGGGATGCAGACGTACCTGGTGCTCACCGGCCTGACCCGGCCCGACCAGGTCGAGGGCTTCCCGTACCGGCCGTCGCAGGTCGTGGACTCGATCGCGGACCTCGTCGACCGGGTCTGAGCCCGGGAGGCAGCGGACCTCCGGGCCGAGGCAGCGGACCGGAGCCCAAACCCGTCGCCACTCGTATGGAGCAGCCCTCGCGTCCCTGAGGATGCGGGGGCCGACCGTGCGGGGGAGGCTCCAGGCGTCTGGAGGTTCACGATGGGTTCCCTGAGAGACACTGTCTGTACGAGCGTCCTGGTCGCGGCCGCCCTCACCCCGGCGGCCTACGCGGCGGACGCAGGGGGCGTCTCGGTGACCCCGGCGACCCCCGCGCCCGGCAGTGACGTCACGCTCCGCGTGACCGACTGTGCGGAGAGGACGGCCGTCGCCCGCTCGGCGGCGTTCGTCGCGGACGCGCGGCTCACCGTCACCGACGGTGAACTCGTCGGCGACAGCCGCGTCCGCTCCACGCTCGACGCGGGGACGTACGCCGTGAAGGTCACCTGCGGGGAGACCGAACGGACCGGCACGTTCGCCGTCCGGGAGGGTGAGAGGCGGTGGTCCGCGTCCGGGGCGGGGAGCGAGAATTCGTCCGTGTCCGGGACCGGTGGACAGCCGCCCGCACCCTGGACCGGTGACCGGCCACCCGAGTCCGTGTCCGGGACCGTCGGGCAGCCGCCCGCACCCGGCACGATCGGGCAGCCGCCGGCACCCGGGACCGGCGGGCAGCCGCCCATGCCCGAGGGCGGTGGACAGCCGTCCGCGTCCGGCGACGACGGGCAGCGGCCCGCGTCCGGAGGCGATGAGCAGCGGCCCGCCTCCCGGCCGCCGGGCGCCTACCCCTCACCCGTCGCCCCCGTCCAGGCGGGTGGTGGTGGCGCGGCGGACCTCGTCGCCGCCGAGGACCGCGGAGCCGGTCCCGGTACGGCACAGGGGGTGACCGGCCTGATTCTCGCGGGAGTGGCCGCGGTGGTCGTCGCGCTGGGCGGTGTCCGCCGGAGCCGCGGAACGGACTGACCATGTCCGACCAGGATCGAATCAAGGGACACGCCTCGGGCACCGGCCGCCTGCTGGCCGGTGTCGCCTGGGTGGCGCTGCTGCTCGGGCTGTGGCTGTGGGGCCGCGAGGTGACCGACGTACGGCACGGCATTTCCGCGCCCACCACGGGCGACATGGCGGCGGCCGGACGGCCCCCGGACGTGAAACTGCCGCCCGCGCACCGCCCGTTGGGCGACGCGCTGCCGCAGCGCGTCGACATCCCCGGGCTCGGGGTGCAGGCGCCAGTGGTGGCGCGTGGGCTGGACGCGCGCGGCGCGCTCGATCCGCCGCCGTACGACCAGCCGGGCGTGGTCGGCTGGTACGCGGGCGGCGTGGCACCCGGGGCGCCGGGGACCGCGCTGATGGTCGGTCACGTCGACACCGACTCCCGGCCGGCCGTCTTCTACAAGGTCAGTGCCATGCGGCCGGGTCAGACGATCCGGGTGGTCCGGGCCGACGCCAAGGTCGCGGAGTTCACCGTCGAGTCCGTCCAGGTCCTCACCCGCGACCACTTCGACGCACACCAGGCCTACGGGCCCCGCGAGTCGGGGCGGGCCGAGCTGCGGCTGGTCACCTGCGGCGGCAGCTTCGACCGTACGACCCGCAGCTACACGGCGAACGTGGTGGTGTCGGCGTATCTGACGGGTTGTGGATGGGGGTGTCGTCCTTGACCGCGACGAAGAAGGGAGGTGTCGGGGGGGGGGGGGCGG
>NZ_DF968322.1:3371-72958 GCF_001270025.1 Streptomyces azureus
GAGAGCATCGGCGGTGCCGTCCGTGAAGGTTGTCCGGCCCGCGCACCGGCCACCGCGATCCATGGTGAGGTCGATGGTCATCGCCTCGGAACCGGTCTGCTCCATCCGCACGCGTACCGATGATGCGGTTCGGACGCTGGCCACGGCTTTCGAGGAGATCTCGTCCGGTCGCGTGCCCCGCTGCGGCTCCGTGCCCGCCTGCGACCTGATCTTCCTCCGCAAGGGAATCGAGGCAGGTCTGCAGCGCGTCCAGGCAACCCGCCCGCGGCTGAGCCGCGTCCTACAGGACCGGAAGGTGTGGCCCGAAAGGGACGCCCCACCCGCCGTGGCCGATGACACCGGCAGCACTGGGGTCTTATGCGTACCGCCGAGAAGATGGGTTCGATCAGTGGCAGAACAGAGCAGGCCGGTCACAGCGCCGAACGGACAGCCTGACGAGTCACCGGGCGAGGGCGCGATGATCGGGCCCTTCTGGATCGACCGGGACGAGTGCTGGCTCGGTGCCCCGGCCGGTACGGAGGGAACCGGCGTACGCCTGACCGACGAAGGGCTGACGCCCGTCGGCACACCGGCGGCCGGCGAGCTGAGCTGGACCGCGACCGAACAGGTGACCGTGCCCGACGCCCCTGCCCGCTCGGGCCTCCAGCGCGGCCTGCGCATCGCGTTCGACGTGACGACGAGCATGGCGGGGTTCGGCGGCCCGGACAGCGGGCACGGGATGACGGTGTGCGTCACCCACACTGACGGACACAGCGAGTACCCCGTTCTCTCGGCCGCCGCCCCTGCCTGCACCGAGCGGGAGGTCGAGCTCTCCCAGCAGCTTCTGGCCCGGTTCGTCACGGGCGGGCTGCGCCCGTCGGTGCTCACGGAGTGGTGGCGGTCCGCCGGTCCCCGCTCGACCCCGAAGCCGCAGGAGCGGGAGGCCGTCCTGGAGCGGCTGCTGACGCAGCCGGCGCGACGGTGAGTCCGCTGCTGCCCCGGCGCGCCGTACCGGAATGCGTGCTGCGTCCCGGGCGTGAACCCCGTACATCGCACGGCCACGCCGCGGACCGCTTCGTCGAGATCGGCTCACTCACGAAGGTGCTCACCGGAACGGCGCTGATGCGTATGGCTGCCGCCGGACTGCTCGACGTGGACGACCCGGTGGAGCGGTGGCTGCCGGCAGTGCCCGCGTCCGGCATCACCCTGCGGCACCTGATGGAACACACCTCCGGCCTGCCCCGCCTGCCCCCCGGTGTGAGGGGCCTCAGCCGCGACCCGTACGCCGCGTTCAGCCCGCAGGCGCTCAGCGAGACACTCACCCGGCTCGACCGGCTCGCGACGAGCCCCGCCGGTCAGCGGCAGGAGTACTCGAACTTCGGGTACGCCGTCCTGGGAGCGGCCCTCGTCGCCGCCGCGCGGCGGCCGTACCCGGAACTGCTGCGGCAGCAGGTCCTGGACCCGCTGGGTGTCGCCGACGAGGTGGCCGTCGCCCCGCCGGCCGACCGCGCTCTGCTGGCGAAGGGCCGGTTCGGCGGGCACCGAGCCACCTGGACCATGAGCGGGGCGATCCTGCCGGCCGGTGGCCTGTGGGCCACGCCCCGCGCCCTGGCTGCCGTGGTGAGCGGCCTGCTGGTGGAGCGGAAGCTCGGTGATCCCTCCCCCGCGTGGCAGGCTGCGGGCCGGCTGCTGTGGCACAACGGCGCCACGCGGGACGCTTCCGTTTTCACCGGAGCGTTCCCCGACACCGGGGACTGGGTGCTGGTACACCGCCTCGGCGGCTCACCGGACGACACCGACCGGCTCGGCGTCGAGCTCCTCGCAGAGGCACGGCCGGAGGAGCGGACAACGGAGCGGAGCACACCATAGGTGTACTGCCCTGAGAGATCGGGGACGCGGCCGGCGGGACATCGGTGGGGGCTCCGGAGAGCACACAGGTGCTCTCCGGAGCCCCTACCCCATCAGATCCAGCCGCGCTCGCGTGCGATCAGGGCCGCTTGTGCCCGATTGCCCGCGCCGAGAGCCGCCGGCAGATCCGCGATGCGCCGACGGTACGTCCGTACCGAAACGCCCGTGGTTCGTGCTCCGGCCTCATCCTTGCTCACCCGGCACATCAGGGTGAGGATCTGCCGCTCGTCGTCCGTGGGAGCCGAGACCGCGACCGTGTGGTCGACATCGGCCGGCTTCCGGGCCTCGTCCCAAACCCTGTCGAACAGGGCGCGCACTCTTGACCAGCTCGCCTTCCTGGACCACCAGCACGTCATGTGAGGCGTCCGTGGCGTCCTCGGCCACCACCGCGATGCGCCCGTCGTACACGAGCATGTGCTCGTCGAGCCGGTCTACCACCCCGGCTTCCGCTCCGTACCGCGCAAGGCTCCTGATCCGGGACAACGCCGGTCCCTGATTCAAGGACTCGCTCGCCACCACCGTGCGCACGCGCACCCCGCGCACCCCGCGCGCAGGGCGCGCAGGAGCGCCGAGTGCCCATGCTCGGCGGACGGCTGGACGGAAAGGATCTCCCTGCGGGCGAGCAGGGTCAGACGGTCGATCCGCTCGCGCACGGCCGTGGCGTCCCGCCGCCGCTCGATGCTGGCCGTCGACAAGGCACCGGGTCGCTGCGCCGCACGCAACTCCCCTACCAGCCGGTGGGACTGGGGGGCGCCCCGTAGTTCCCGGTGCAGCCGCTGGAGGCGCAGATCGGTGAGCCGGTCGATGGCGACCTCCGGCGGGATCGCGAAGACCTCGTTCCCCTCGGCGACCTCCAGCAGGCCCAACTGGCACAGTCGCTCCACCGCGCTGTCCACTGCCGGGCGGGACATGCCCCATCGAAGATGTGTGAGCCCGAGCCCACGGGGTGGTCAACCCGCGCAAGAGGTGTCGGTGCTACAGCGCGCCAGCCGAAGAATCTACGGCGGCATGCCGCGACGCCCACGCAGTGGGAGGAAGGAACGCCTCTGCGGGGCCGGATGGCCGGCGAGGGCCCGGAAGGGGCGGGATCGCGGCGCGTTCCCGCACGGTGGCTCTGCGTCATGCTCGGGTCCGTCGGCCTCGTGGGTGTCGCGGGACGTATGTCAGGATTGAGCCTTGGAACGGGTGCACCCAAGGGGGAGTTGGATGTACGGCAGCAGGGGGGGAAGGGCGTCCGCCGCGAGGCGGATGTCCGCAGTGGTGCTGGGAACGGCACTGCTGATCACGGGGTGTTCGTCCGACGGGGGGGATGGATCGAACGCGGGCGGCGACGGGAGTGCCGACGCGGGCGCAGGGATCACACAGCAGCCCAAGGAGACCGCCCCGTTCTGGGTCAATCCGGACGGCACCGCGGCACAGCAGGTCGTTGCCCTGGAGAAAGCCGGCAAGAAGCAGGACGCCGAGCAGATCCGCAAGATCGCCGAGCAGCCGGTCGCCGAGTGGATCGGCCCGGACGACCCGCAGGGGCAGACCCGGGGCTTCACCCAGGCCGCCGACAAGGCCGGCCGTACGGCACTGCTCGTCCTCTACAACATCCCGCACCGCGACTGCGGCCAGTACTCGCAGGGCGGCGCCGCCGACGGCAACGCCTACCGCGAGTGGCTCGACGGCGTGGCGGCGGGCATCGGTGACCGCTCCGCCACGGTCATCCTCGAACCGGACGCGTTGCTGCACCTGGTGGACGGCTGCACCCCGGAGCAGTTCCACGAGGAGCGCTACGACCTCCTCAAGGGTGCCGTCACCAAGCTGAAGTCCCTGAAGAACACGCAGGTGTACCTGGACGCGGGCAACGCCGGCTGGCAGAACCCCGACCAGATCTTCGAGCCGCTGAAGTGGGCCGGTATCGAGCAGGCCGACGGCTTCTCGGTCAACGTCTCCAACTTCTACTCCACCGAAGACTCCATCGCCTACGGCAAGCAGCTCTCCGCCAAGGTCGGGGGCAAGCACTTCGTCATCGACACCAGCCGCAACGGCAAGGGCCCCTACACCCAGGGCAACCCCGACGAACGCTGGTGCAACCCGCCGGGCCGCGCCCTGGGCGAGACGCCGACGACGAAGACGGCGGACCCGTTGGTCGACGCGTACCTGTGGGTGAAGCGGCCGGGTGAGTCGGACGGCGAGTGCAAGGGCGGGCCGAAGGCGGGCCAGTGGTGGGCGGACTACGCGCTGAAGCTGGCGAAGGCCAGTTCCTAGAAGCCCGGCCGGGCCTCCGGGAGCGGGCGGGACGCGGGTCGGCGTGTTTCTCGTCAGGCCCGGGCACGCGAAGGGGCGCCCTCCGTACCGGAGAGCGCCCCGATCAGCCGATCGCTACGGCACCTTGACCCACTGAGCCTTGCTCGGCGTGCCCCGGTCGTCCGTCACGAAGAGCATGTACCAGCCCGCCTGGACCAGGTTCCGGTTCTTCGGCACGGTCACCGTCAGCTTGTCGCCGGACGCCTTGAAGTCCAGCGCGATCGACCGCTGGTCGACGTCCGTGACGTGCGTGGCGGCGCTCGGGCGGATCAGCCGGACCTTCTGGATCTTCACCGCGTCCGACGAGGTGAACGTCCCCGTCCCGCCGCGCTCGATGGTCTGCGGCCCGCCGGACAGCGAGGGCTGGTCGCCGCTGCCGTAGAGGTACGGCGGCGTGTAGATCTCGATGCGCTGCTCGAACTTGCCCGGCTTGGTGTTGGCCTTGTCGCCGTACAGCGAGTCCGAGCCGAAGAACATCACGCGGCCGTCGGGCAGCAGGATCGACCCGGAGTGGTAGTTGCGGCCCACCAGCGGGTCGGCGACCCGCCTGAGCTCGTTCTTCTCCGTGTCGTAGAGCCGCGCCTCGAAGATGTTGGAGTCGCTGCGGCCCCGGTAGTCCTCCGAACCGCCGGAGATCAGCACGCTGTCGTCGGGCAGGATCGAGGCGTTCGGGTAGCGCGTGCCCTTGTCCAGGGAGGGGCCGTCCTCGAATCTCGGGTTCGCGTCCTTCAGGTCGACGATCCGGGTCTTCTCGCTGGACTCCTGGGACTCGCCGACGCCACCGCCGCCGATCACCATGTACTTCTCGTCCTGCGCCGGCGGCAGCAGCACCGTGCCGGACGTCTCCATCAGCTTGGGGTCGCTCAGCCCGGGGATCTTCGAGAACTTGTTGGTGTCCACGTCCCACACGCCCGGCTCACGGCCCACGTCGTCCGGCCCGTAGCCCGCGTTGGAACCCGAGTAGAAGACCTTGCCGTTCTGCATGAGGAACAGCGCCGGGTAGGTCGGGAACTGCCGGACCTTGTCGGTGTAGGTCCACTTCCTGGTCTTCGGGTCGAAGACCTCGTTCTTGCCCGGGACCAGCTGACCGATGTCGTCCAGGCCGGAGACGCTGAGGATCTTCCCGTCGCTCAGGGTGGTGAGCGTCGGGTACCAGCGGGCCTCCTTCATCGGGTCGACCTTGATGTACTTCTCGGCTACGGGATCGAACTCGAAGGCGTCCCGGATCCCCTGGAAGTCCTTCTTGTCGAGGGCGAGCTTCTGCGCGATCCCGTACGTGTTACGCGCGTCATCGCCCTTCAGGCCGTGCACGCGGTAGTTGTCCTGCGTGCCCGTCTCGTACTTCTGGCCCCGCTTCTGCGCCTCGACGTAGATGCGGCCGAGCCCGGGGTCGTTGCGCAGGAACCTGCCCGTCGCCTTGTCGAAGACCTTCTTCGCGCGCGGCACGAGCACCGGGTCCTTCGAGACGAAGGTCTTGCCGTTCTGCTTGCCCGTGAACTTGGTGCCCGCGGGCAGCGTGATCGGCTTGTCCGGGTTCTCGTTGTGGACGATCATCAGGCCGCCGGCCTTGGTGACGTCACCCTTGAGCTTCTCGTACCGTTTGGTGCCGCCGGCGATCAGCAGGTTGCCGTTGGCGAGCTGGGTGTGGCCGGTGCAGAACAGGTCGCTGGGCGTCGGGACCTTCTTGATGGTGCCCTTGACCGGGTCCCAGATCCGGGTGTCGAACTTCTTCGCGTCGAAGTTGTCCTGGTTGTTGCCCGACCCCGCGACGAGCAGCACCTTGCCGGTGCGCAGCAGCGCCGCGTGGATCGTGTTCTGCCGGTACTCCTCGGGAAACTCGATGATCTCCCACTTGCCGTTCGCGGCCTTGTACTCCGGCTTGTTGATTGTGTACTGGTGGTATTTCTCGGTCCCGAAGCGGTAGAGCCACGGCCCGTTCATCCCGGCCAGCGCGAGTACCACCGCCGTGCCGATCGCGAGTCGACGGGCCCGGCGGCGGCCTGCACGGTCGTTCATTCCTTACGTCCCCCAAGTCCACCAAGGGCGATCTGCATGGTCTGGTCGGTCCCCCCGACCTCCCCGTTTCCGCCAGGGGCGGCGGCCCAATTGGGCTTGTGCTGCGGGGCGTGGGCCGCGGGCTGCTGCGGGATGGGCAGCGGCTGCGTCCGGTTCGGCCCCGCAGGGTCCTGCGGCTGCTCCACGGCGGGGGCGGCGGGCTTCTTCGCGTCCTGCCGCAGCTGCCAGCGCCAGGCGAAGACCGGCGAGGCGGTGATCAGCAGCGCGAACGTCGCCCAGATGATCATCGCGGGGTGCGAGTGGCCGAAGACGAAGCCGGCCGTGATCGACGCGCCGAAAATGGCGACGAAGTACCAGTGGTAGCGGAACGTGCCGAACCAGCGGTCCGGGCTCGCCGAGTCGCCCTTGGGCGTGACCACGAACTTGCTCTTGCGCCGCAGCACGGAGTCGATCAGCGCCTTCGCGTACAGCGGCGCCGACAGCGCGGACATCACCATGCCGGCCACACCGCCGGAGCCCTCCGGCTCGTGCGGCGAGACGTTGTGCCGGCGGTTCCAGACGTACAGGCCGATCTGGAGCGCGGAGGCGTTGCCGTAGAGCATCAGCCAGACCGCCGGGTCGATGTTCACACCCGAGGCGCCCAGGCCCAGGAACAGGCAGCAGCTCAGCGCCGCCAGGATCCAGTTCAGGGCCGACATCGGGTAGAAGATGATCATCATCGTGTAGTTGAAGAGCTTGCTCGGCGGCAGCGAGTACCAGCCCTTCCAGTACTGCTTGAGGATCGTCTCGTACGTCCCTCGCGACCAGCGCATCTGCTGGGTGAAGAAGTCCGTCCAGGCGCTGGGGCCCTCACCGACCGCGAGCACGTCCGGCGTGTAGACCGAGCGCCACTTGTTGCCCGTCGCCGGGTTCTTGTGGCGGTGCATCTCGAAGCCGGTCGCCATGTCCTCGGTGATCGAGTCGTACAGCCCGCCGATCTGCTTCAGCGCCTTGATGCGCACGGCGTTGGACGTGCCGACGAACATGGGGGAGCCGTAGCGGTTGCCCGCGCGCTGGATCAGCGCGTGGAAGAGGAACTGCTGCGACTCGGCGGCCTTGGTGATCGGGTTGTCGTAGTTGCCGTACACCTGCGGGCCGATGACGAAGCCGACGTCCGGGTCGCGGAAGAAACCGAGCATCCGCTCCAGGTAGTTGGGCAGTGGCACGTGGTCGGTGTCGACCGAGGCGAAGAAGTCGTAGTCGTCGCCGTGCGCCTCCAGCCAGGCGTTGTAGTTGCCGTGCTTGGTCTTGGCGCGGTGCGGGCCCTTGGCCTGGTTCCACTTGGCGACTCCCTTGCGGGAGAAGTGGTGCACGCCGAGGCGCTCGCAGACCGCCTTCACCTCGGGGTCGTCGCCCTCGTCGAGCAGCCAGACGTGCATGAGGCCCCGGTGGCGGATCTTCACCGCGGCCTCCAGGGTCTTCGTCACCATCTCCAGCGGCTCCTTGCCGGGCACGAAGGAGGTGAGGAAGGCCACTCTGGTGCCGGTCTCGGGCACCACCGGGATCGGGTCGCGGGCGACCAGCGTGGCGTGCGCGTTCGACACCACGTTCATGCAGCGGAAGAACTCGATCAGGCCGATCGAGACCAGCATCACCACGTCGAGCGCGGGCAGCCAGTCGAAGGCCGGGTAGTCGCGCTCGGTCCAGTGCTCGGGCTGGAGCAGCCACACCAGCAGCACCACGGACAGCACCGGGGCCGCGGCCAGCATCAGCGCGACTCTTATGCGGTGCGGTTCCTGCGAGATCAGCGACCGGTACTGCACCTTGTAGGGCTTGGTCGGATCGGGCTGGGTGAGGGGACCGGCGAGCCGGCTGTAGTGCTCGTAGTCGTATCTCGGCAGCGTCTTCTTGATCCGCCGGAACGTCCCCGTGGTGCTCATCCGATGCGTCGGCACCCTGAGCTGGGTGGTCTGAGACGGGTCGTGGTCCTGCTGCCGGGCGCCCGTCGGCCTCGACGTCATGAGTCATCCCCCCACACGCGGACACCGCGTGTTTCGTAGCTTCCTACCGTCTGCTACAGGTCCCCCTCGACCTTCACAGACGTATCAGTGGTGGGTCGCTGCCGCCACGTCATCCACACCTTATAGACACGGCAACGCGACCTTCCGGTTGCATGATGCCCCCCACGGCATCGCTTCATGAGCGGGGCCCCTACCCCCGCCCGGCCCGCAACCGGTTCTTTTGCCCCCCAACTGCCGCGTATGCGCGGCATCTTGAAAAACCAGAAAACCAGGGTTCTACGGTGTTCATCATGATCGCAAGATGCGAAACGCGGTGTTTACCGGTCATACGCGTTCATTGTGGCGGGTGTGGGGACCCTGTGGAGCCGTTGTGGACAGGCGGGCGCGAATGTTCCCGAAGTGCTCTCTTATGGCCTCCTCCGCCCGCATCGAGTCGCCGGACCGGACCGCGTCGAGGATCTCCCGGTGCTGCCGGCAGGTCACCTTCGGGTCCTGCGGCACGCCCCCGAGGTCCGTGCGGACCCGGTGGAAAGCGTCCCAGAACGCCTCCAGGACCTCGCTCAGCAGCACGTTGTCCAGCCCCCGGTAGAGGGTGGCGTGGAAGGACCGGTCGGTCTCGGCGAGACCGGCTCCGCGCGCGGCCTGCTCTTCCATACGGTCGACGAGCCCGTCCAGTTCAACGAGGTCCGCTTCCGGTATCCGCCCCGCGAGCCGGGAGACCAGCCCGGTCTCCACCGCCTCCCGCAGTTCCAGCAGCTGGAGCAGGGAGTCCTCGCCCCGGTAGTGCCCGGCGACCGTGCGGAAGGCGAGGCCCTCGATCATCGGGGCCAGGGACATCGGGCCGACGTAGGTGCCGAAGCCGTGCCGGATCTCCACGATGCCCATCGCCTGGAGCGCCTTCAGTGCCTCCCGCACAGAGTTCCGGCTCGCGCCGAGGTACTCCATCAGCTCGGGCTCGGTCGGCAGCGGGGCCCCGGAGGCCAGCCGGCGGTCGATGATGAGCTTCTTGATCCGCTCTTGGAGGTCACGCGCTGCCATGGCGAGAGGGTATCCGGCCATTCGCGCGGGGGGCCGGGTTCCGGCCAGACCGCACCAGGGCTGTACGCAGGCATACGGAAGGCCCCCCGCTTCCGCGAGGGGCCTCCGGTCGGTGCGCCGCCAGGGACTCGAACCCCGGACCCGCTGATTAAGAGTCAGCTGCTCTAACCAACTGAGCTAGCGGCGCGCGCTGACGGCGTAACTCTACAGGACGTCCGGAGGTGCTCCCGACCACCCGCCCGGGCCGGGGCGGCCCCCGCAAGGGCACCGCGTACATCATTCGGACCGTCAGCATGCGCGTCCGGAAGACAGTTGAGAAACTGACGACGCGCGCCCCGGACGGTTACAGGCGCGGCCTTTTCCGCCGGAAGTGTGAGGGGAATCGCATGGAGTCTCCGGTATTCGAGGAATTCGCCCCCGCGAGCGACTGCGACTGCCCCGGATGCGTCCACTGGCGCCGCGTCCTGCCCCATTCCTGGGCGGGCCGCACCACCGCCCACCCGGCCGCACACCGTGCCCTCGCCCTGGCCGCCGTGGCCTCGGCGGCGCTCGGCGCGGGCCACGCCGTGCCGGCCGCGGCCGCCCCGCACGCACCCCACCGACCTGTCGTTTCCGCAGGTGAAGAGCCCGACACCCCTCAGGGCGGCAAGGCCCCGCTGCACGGCCCCGACGGCCGTCCCGCCAAGCCCTCGGCCACCCTCAAACCCACTGCCATCACCCGTACGGAGATCATCAACCGGGCCAAGACGTGGGTCGCCGCGAAGGTGCCGTACAGCATGGACGACTACTGGTCCGACGGCTACCGGCAGGACTGCTCGGGCTACGTCTCCATGGCCTGGAAACTGCCCGGAAACGAATGGACGGGCAGTCTCGCCCCATACGGTGAGCGGATTTCCAAGGAGGAACTCCAGCCGGGCGACATTCTCCTGTTCCATAATCCGGCCGACCCCGAGAGCGGCTCGCACGTGGTCATTTTCGGCGGCTGGACGGACCACACGCACACCTACTACACGGCCTACGAGCAGACCCGCCCGCACACCCGCCGGCAGTCCACCCCGTACGCCTACTGGAGCGACTCCGACCGGTACGTCCCCTACCGGTACAAGGGCGTCACGCCGGAGGACCCGGGGACCGAACCGGGAACCGTGCCGGGCAAGGAACCAGCCGCCGGGAAACCGGGCACACCGGCCGCCACGCCCTACCCGGGAGCGGCATATTTCGGCCCCGGCGCGCACAACAAGTACGTCACGCTGCTCGGCCGCATGCTCGTCGCGCGCGGGGCCGGCGGTTCCTACGCCTCGGCTCCGGGACCGCGCTGGACGGACGCGGACCGGCGGGCGACCCGGGCCTTCCAGCTGGCCCAGGGCTGGACGGGCGCCGACGCGGACGGTCTGCCCGGCCCGCGCACCTGGGAACTGCTGGTCACGGGGAAGGGCAAGGACGTGAAGGCCGGGGCGGCCGGGCCGCAGCCCTCCTCCCACGGGGTCCCGGGCTACCCGGGGCGGGCGATGTTCCGGCCCGGCGCCAGCAACACGTACGTCACCCAGCTGGGGAGGCAGCTGGTGCGGAAGGGATTCGGCGGGTTCTACAGGGTCGGGCCGGGGCCGCGCTGGGGCGAGGCGGACCGGCGCGCCGTCGAGGCCTTCCAGCGCACCCAGGGCTGGCGGGGCGGGGCGGCGGACGGCTACCCGGGGCCCGAGACCTGGCGGCGGATCTTCTCGTAGTAGCTCTCCTCGGAGGGGCCCCGGCCCCGGCACCGGGGATCACCCGTTTGTGAAGCATCTGGCGCGGAGGCTGGAGGCACCTATGAGTACGACCACTTTCCACACGTCCGAGCCCGACGGGCCGGCCGGCGGACCGGCCAGACCCGCCCGGCTCATCCAGAACGAGGCCACCACCGAGATCCCCGTCCACCTGCTGTTCCGCGACGACCCCGACCCGGCGACGGTACCGATGGAGCCGGCGGTCGTCGCCCGCAGGCAGGGCATGGGGGAGCAGCCGCGCCTCAGGCGCCCGGCGGCCGCGGCGCTGCGCCCGGTGCAGCAGGTGGACCCCGACCTCGTGGAGCGGCCCGCGCGGGTGCTGCCCGGGGCGGCGGGTGTGCTGGCCGGGGCCTGCGGGGCAGCCGGGTGTGCGGTCACCTCGTGGTGGGCCGGGCTGCTCCCGCCGCTCGCACTGGAGGCGCTGTGGCTGCCCGCGCACGCCGGGGCCGGGCTCGGTCCCGCGCAATGGGCGGCGTACGCGGGGGCCGGGGCGCTCGGGCTGTTCGGGTTCGGCGGACTGGCCCGGGGCCGGACCGGCCGGGCCTGGGTGCTGGATCTGTTCGGTCGCTACCGGGGGACCGTCCGGCGCTCCGGTCTGCTGTGGGTCAACCCGCTGCTGCTGCGCCGCCGGGTGGACGTACGGCTGCGGCACTGGCGCAGCGAGCCGGTGCCGGCCGCCGACGGAGGCGGGGTCGCGCTGCGGGTGGTCGTCCTGGTGGTGTGGCGGGTGCGGGACACCGCGCGGGCCACGCTGGGCGTCGAGGACCATGAGACGTATCTGCGCGAGTGCGTCGAGGCGGCGCTGGCCCGGGTGCCGGTGGAGATGCCCGGCGGCACCAAGGGCTCCGCGGGCGCGGCGGCCGAGGCGCTGACCCGGCTGGTGGCGGCCGACGCGGCGGCGGTCGGCCTGGAGGTGTTCTCGGTGCAGCCGGTCCGGGTGGAGTACGCCCCCGAGGTCGCCGCCGCGATGCACCGCCGCCGCATCGCCGCACTGGACGCCCAGCACCGGGCGAGCGTGCTCACCTCGGTCGTGGACTCGGTGGAGGACACGGTGACCCGGCTGACCACGCGAGGGCTGGTCGAACTCGACGACTACGAGAGGAAGGCGCTGGTGAAGGACCTGACGGTGGCGTTCTGCGCGGGGCGGGGAGAAACAGCTCCGTGATTGGTATGGACATGTTCAACTAGCGTCCCTACCCTCAGACTTGGTCTAGACCTACCTGCACAGCTCACTGAACATCCCCCACGTTCTCCAGGAGCGGCAGCATGCGCACAAGGACCAAGTTGTCCGCAGCCGCGGTGGGACTGGCCACGGCCGGAGCACTCGTACTCTCCTCCGGCGGCGCCAGCGGCCACGGCTACACCGACCTCCCCGTCAGCCGGCAGAAGCTCTGCCAGAACGGCACCGTGACCAACTGCGGCCCGATCCAATGGGAACCGCAGAGCGTCGAGGGGCCGAAGGGCTTCCCGGCCTCCGGCCCGGCCGACGGGCAGATATGCAACGCCGGTCTCGGCCAGTTCAGCCAGCTCAGCGCACCGCGGACGCCGTCCGGCGGGGCCTGGCCCACCACCAAGGTGACGGGTGGCCAGACCTACACGTTCCGCTGGCAGTTCACGGCCATGCACGCCACGACCGACTTCAAGTACTACATCACCAAGCCGGGCTGGAACCAGAACCACAACCTGGCCCGGTCCGACCTCAACCTCACACCGTTCTTCACGGTGCCGTACAACGGCCAGCGGCCCCCGTCCACGCTCTCCCACAGCGGCAGGCTGCCGTCCGGGCTGAGCGGCCACCACGTCATCCTGGCGGTGTGGACGATCGCCGACACGGGCAACGCGTTCTACGCGTGCTCGGACGTGACGTTCTGAACCTTCTGAGGTTCTCTTGAGTCACCGGCGCGGCCGGCGTGGGTAGGTTCCTCCCACGCCGGCCGATCGGGGCCGGCGCATCGACTCGGGGGATGCGCGATGGACGTGATGTTCTACGGCGCACCCGGCCTGATCATGGCCGGGGCGCTCTTCATGACATACCGCGTGCTGCGTCGCTGGCTGCAGATCCGCGGCGCCTGGAACAGCGGCCTGACGGCGGAGGCGCGCTGCCTGCGGGCGTTCACGACGACCCACGGCGGCGGTAACGACACATCCGTCAGCACCACGCTGCACCACGTCTACGAGTTCATCACGCACGACGGTCGCGTGATCCGGTTCGAGGAGGAGAACGGGCCGGGGACGATCATCGAGGGCGACTACGTCACCGTCTACTACACCGACGGCCCCCAGGTCGTGGCCACGGCCCAGGCGCCGAGCCGAGGCAGGCACGCGGCGGCCACCTTCGGCATCATGGCGTTCCTCGGCGTGATCGTCGTGTTCTGCGTCGGCTTCATGGTGACGTACACCAAGATGTCGGCGATGGCCTCGGACGTCGCCGGATTCTGACCGTCTGCCGCAGGCTGACCAGGGAGGATCCCGAACACGCCGAAGGGCCTCTCGCTCCCACGAGAGGCCCTTCACCGGTGCGCCGCCAGGGACTCGAACCCCGGACCCGCTGATTAAGAGTCAGCTGCTCTAACCAACTGAGCTAGCGGCGCATGACTCCCGCCGACCGCGTTCCGCATCGCGTCTCGCGGCGGGCGACGAAGAAAATAATACCTGCTCCCGAGGCGTGCTTCCGACCAGCCGGCACGCCCTAGATCGCCATGGACAGCAGCACCGGCGCCGCGTTGCGGTTGAGGGCGTCCGCGGCCTGGCGCAGGCGGTGGGCGTGCTCGACCGGGAGGGACAGGGCCAGGCAGCCGACGGAGGAGCCGGCCGTGACGGGGACGGCCGCGCAGACCGTGCCGACCGCGTACTCCTGGAGGTCGAGGACGGGCACGGTGGGCGGCTGGGACTCCAGCCGGGAGAGCAGCAGCCGGTCGCTGGTGATGGTGCGCGAGGTGAGGCGGGCCATCTTGTGCCGGGCGAGGTGGTCGCGGCGGCCGGCGTGGTCGAGCTGGGTGAGCAGGCTCTTGCCGATCGCGGTGGCGTGGGCCGAGGAGCGGAAGTCGACCCACTCGTTGACCTTGGGCGTGGCCGGGCTGTCGGCGTACTGGGTGACGCTGATCTCGCCGTCGACGTACCGGCTCATGTAGACGGCGGCGCCGACCGAGTCGCGCAGCCGGTCGAGGGTGTGCTGGAGCTTGTCGCGCAGGGCCTGCTCGCGGTGCTGGGCGGAGCCGAGGCGGGCCAGCGTCTCGCCCGTGATGTACGCGCCGTCGGCGATCTGCTCGACGTAGCCCTCGCGGCGCAGCATGCGCAGCAGCGCGGGTAGCCGCTCGGGCCCGATGCCGGTGTGCCGGGTGAGCTCGGCGTCGGTGATTCCGGTGGAACTGCGCGCCACGGTCTCCAGGACGCGCAGGGCTTCCTGGGCCGAGTGGTACGGGGTGGTCGGCGGCTCGTGCTTCAGCGCCACGGTGGTCTCCCCCTGCGCTTGCTGTTGGGCCGTGAATCCGGACAGCGAATCCCCTCCACGATAACCGGCAAGGGGCCTGCGGAGGGCGGGGGTTGACAAGATTCCCGGGGCCCCGGACCGGGGCATCGACCCTCTGGCATATGCCAAAAGCATGCCCCAGTCACGGGCCCGGTGTACTGCCTGGTCACGCGCTGTAGTCAGAGGACCGCGCTGAGGAACTCCCGCGTGCGGTCCTGCTCCGGCTCGCTGAAGATCTTCTCCGGCGGGCCGGACTCGATGACCCGGCCCGAGTCGAACATCAGTACCTGGTCGGAGATGTCCCGGGCGAAGTTCATCTCGTGGGTCACGCAGAGCATCGTGATGTCCGTGGAACGGGCGATGTCCCGGAGCACGTCGAGCACGCCCGCGACCAGCTCCGGGTCGAGCGCGGAGGTCACCTCGTCCAGGAGCAGCACCTGCGGCCGCATCGCCAGGGCCCGGGCGATCGCCACCCGCTGCTGCTGCCCGCCGGACAGCTGCGCCGGGTGCGCGTCGCACTTGTCGGACAGGCCCACCATCTCCAGCAGGCCCTTGGCCCGCTCCGCGGCCTCGTCCTTGGACATGCCGAGGACGGTGACCGGTGCCTCGGTGATGTTCCGCAGCACCGACATGTTCGGGAACAGGTTGAACTGCTGGAAGACCATCCCGATCTTCTTGCGGACCTCCCGGACCTCCTTGTCGGAGGCCGGGAACAGCTTCTGCCCGTCGACCGTGATCGTGCCCTCGTCGGGCTTGAGCAAGGTCATCAGCAGCCGCAGGATCGTGGTCTTGCCGGAACCGGACGGCCCGATCAGGGTGACGTGCTTGCCGGCGTCGACCGAGAAGTCCAGGTGGTCCAGGACGGTGTTGCTCCCGAACCGCTTGGTGACCTGCTCCAGCCGGATCAGCTCGCCCGTGCTCCTGGCGGGGTTCTTCTCGGGGTTGGGGAGGGTGTCAGTGGGCAAGGCGTCGCTCCAGGGCTCGCAGGAGAAGGGAGGCCAGATAGGAAATGACGATGAAGGCCACGCCGATGACCGTCAGCGGCTCGGTGAACTGGAAGTGCTCCTGCGAGAACAGGCGCGCGTGGCCGAGCATCTCCAGGACGGAGATCGCCATCAGCATGGGCGTGTCCTTGAGCATCGCGATGACGTAGTTGCCGAGCGCGGGGACGACCCGGCGCACCGCCTGCGGCAGGATCACCGCGGTCCACGTCCGGCGCAGCGGCAGGTTCAGCGCCGTCGCCGCCTCCCACTGGCCGACCGGCACGGCCTCGATACCGGCGCGGTAGACCTGCATCGTGTACGTCGAGTAGTGCAGCCCGATCGCGAAGACGCCCGTGGCGAGCGCCGAGAAGGTCAGGCCCCACTCGGGCAGCACGTAGTAGAGGAAGAACAACTGCACCAGCAGCGGGGTGTTGCGGACGAACTCCGTGACGACGCCGACCGGCCAGGTCACCCAGCGCGTCGGCAGCCGCATCAGCAGCGCCCACACCAGGCCCAGCGCGAACGAGACCAGCGAACCGAGAAGCAGAATCTGGAGGGTGACCAGCAGGCCCTTCCAGAAGTCCGGCATGAAGTCGGAGACCGCGCTCCAGTCCCAGGTCATCGGACCCCCTCGATCACGACCGGCTCAGGCGCCCGGGTCTTGCGGTCGGGCTTCTTCCCGACACCGGCCTTGAGCTTCTTCTCCAGCCCGCGCATGACCCGGGTGAGCAGGAAGGCGATCACGAAGTAGATGAACAGGATGTACGTGTAGATCTCCGCGCTCTCCTGAAGCGCGAGGCGCACCAGGTTCGCGCTGAACGTCAGATCCCCCATGCCCGTGATCGACACGAGCGCGGTGCCCTTGAGCAGTTCGATCAACAGGTTCGAGAACGGCGGGATCATTTCCGGCACCGCCTGCGGCAGCAGGATCAGTCGCAGTCGCTGCCAGGGCGTGAAGCTGAGGGCGATACCGCCCTCCTGCTGTGCCGGGTCGACCGCGCTCAGCGCGCCGCGCACGATCTCCGAGCCGTACGCCCCGTAGGTCAGGCCGAGCGCGAGCGTGCCCGCCCACATCGGCACCAACTGCCAGCCGAAAGCGACCGGCAGCACGAAGAACACCCAGAAGATCATGACCAGGGCGGAGGTGCCGCGGAACACCTCGGTGTAAAAGCCCGCGAGGAAGCGGACGACCCGCAGCCGGTGACTACGCGCGATGCCGACCATGAACGAGACGGCCGCGCCCAGCAGAGCACTGAAGAAGAGCAACTGGACGGTGGTCCACACGCCCTTGAGTACGAGTTCCCAGAGTCCCGAGGTCATCCGCCGCAGAGCTCCTTCGCGGTCAGATCCGTCATCTCCGCCTCGGTGAAACCGAAGGGCTTGAGGATGCGGAACAGTTCGCCGCTCTTCTTGAGCTTGCGCAGCTCGACGTTGAAGGCGTCCCGCAGGTTGGTCTCGGTCGGCCGGAACGCGAAGGCGCCTCCGTCGACGTGCGGCTTGCCGCCCACGATCGGCTTGAAGGGCTCGGTGGCCTCCGCCTTGGCGGACTTCTTCACCACCTCGCGTACGGTGAGCGCCGTACCGGCGAACACGTCCACGCGGCCCGCCTCGACGGCGTTCAGCCCCGCCACCTGGTCCGGGACGATGAGGATGTCGCTCTCCTTGTACCCCGCCTCGACGGCGTACTGGATCTCGGCGTATCCGGTCCCGGTGGCGAACTTCGCCTTCTTCTCGACGACGTCCTTGTAGCTGCGCAGCCCCTTCGGGTTGCCCTTGCGGACGATGAACGAGTCGAGCATCTGGTAGTCGGGGTCGGAGAAGATGACCTGCTCGCAGCGCTCGGGGTTGACGTACATCCCGGCGGCGACGACGTCGAACTGCTGGGAGTTCAGGCCCGGGATGAGCGAGCCGAACTCGGTCGGCACGGGCTGCACCCGGTCGACGCCGAGCCGCTTGAAGATCACCTTGGCCAGTTCCGGTGCCTCACCGGTCAGCTCGCCGTTCTTGTCGATGAAGCCGAACGGGATCTCACCGGCGATGCCGAGGCGGACGACGCCGGCGGCCCGGAGCCGGTCGAGCAGGTCACCGCCCTTGGTGCTCGACGCCGTGGCCACTCGGCTGCATCCGGCGGCACCCAGTGCGCCGAGCGCCGCGACCCCCGCGAGCAGCGACCGGCGTGTGGGCCTGGATACGGCCTGGGATATGGGTTCCGGACTTCTCAGTGGGCTTCTCTGTGGTGGAGCCATGGGCGCGCGGCTACCCGACCGCATTCGAGTTATGCCGATCTTTTCAAGCCCCGCACGTCTCCCGGTGCGCCCTTGACCGCGGGGGCGGCGGGCACTCCCATGGAGGCATGGCTGATCGATATATCGAAGTCTCGCTGGTCAAGCGCGACGTGACCTGCAGGGCCAAGCTGCTGGACGACCGCGCGCCGATCACCTGCGCGGCCGTCTGGGACGCCCTTCCGCTGGCCGGGGACGTCTACCACGCGAAGTACGCACGCAACGAGATCTACGCCCTTTTCCCGCCATTCGCCGAAACCGAGCCACCTCTGGAAAACCCGACAGTCACCCCAATTCCAGGCGATCTGTGCTATTTCGCTTTCGCGGGTACGGAGTTGGGGACCAAGTCCTACGGCTACGACCGCGAGGTCCGCGCGGGGACCACGCTCGTCGATCTGGCCCTGTTCTACGAGCGCAACAACCTGCTGCTGAACGCCGATGTGGGCTGGGTCCCCGGCATCGTCTGGGGCCAGATCGTCGAGGGCCTGGACTCCATGGCCGAGGCGTGCAACGACCTGTGGAGGTCGGGGGCGGCGGGGGAGACGCTCAGCTTCCGGCGGGCCTGAGCCGGCCGGCGGACGCCACCCCGGCCTCGTACAGCGTGTGGGCCGCCCGCAGCACCAGATCGTCCCGGTGCCGGGCGGCCACGACCTGGAGGCCGATCGGCAGGCCGTCCCCGTCGGCGCCGACCGGCACGCTCGCCGCGGGCTGCTGCGTCATGTTGAACGGGTACGTGAAGGGCGTCCAGCCCGTCCAGCGTCGGTGGCCGGATCCTTTCGGTACCTCGACGCCCGCCTCGAACGCCGTGATCGGCAGGGTCGGCGTGACGAGCAGGTCGTACGTGTCGTGGAAGCGGCCCATCCGGCGCCCCAGGTCCATCCGGACGTCCACCGCGGCCAGATAGTCCAGCGCCGAGTAGCGGGTGCCCTGTGTGCAGATCTCGCGCAGGCCCGGGTCCAGCAGTTCCCGCTGCCTCGGTCCCAGATGCTGTGTCACCCGGGCAGCCCCGCTGAACCACAGGGTGTGGAAGGCCTCCGCCGGTTCGGTGAGGTCCGGGTCGGTCTCCGTGACGTACGCGCCGAGCTCCGCCAGCCGCTCCACGGCGTGCCGCACCGCCGACGCGACCTCCGGACGCACCGCCACCTGCCCGCCCAGCGACGGCGAGTAGGCCACGCGCAGCCCGCGCACCCCGCCCGTCAGGCCGTCCGTGTAGGCGCCGGGCGGCGGGGCGAGCGCCGACCAGTCACGCGAGTCCGGATGGCCGATGACATCCATCAGCAGCGCCGCGTCCGCCGCGTCCCGGGTCATCGGCCCGACGTGCGCCAGCGTGCCGAACGCGCTCGCCGGGTAGAGCGGCACCCGCCCGTACGTCGGCTTCAGCGCGAAGATCCCGCAGAAAGACGCCGGGATACGGACACTGCCGCCGCCGTCCGTGCCCAGCGACAGCGGTCCCGCGCCGAGCGCCACGGCCGCCGCGCTGCCTCCGCTCGACCCGCCGGCCGTGCGCGACGGGTTGTACGGGTTGCGCGTCACCCCGCTCAGCGGCGAGTCCGTCACGCCCTTCCAGCCGTACTCGGGCGTGGTCGTCTTGCCGATGAAGACCGCCCCGTGCTCCCGCAGCCGGGCCACGGACGGGGCGTCCTCGTCCCAGCGCCCCGCCGGATCCACGGCCTTCGAACCGCGCAGGGTCGGCGCGCCGCGCAGCAGCAGGATGTCCTTGACCGTGACCGGCACCCCGTCCAGCAGCCCCTGTGGCTCACCGCGCCGCCAGCGCTCCTCCGACTCCCGGGCCCGGGCCAGCGCGTCCTCGGCGGTCAGCCGGACGAAGGCGTTCACCTCCGGCTGGATCGCCTCGGCCCGCTCCAGCGCCGCGCGGGTCGCCTCCACAGGGCTCCACTCGCCCTTGCGGTAGCCGTCGAGGAGTCGTACGGCGGTCAGCTCGGTGAGCTCGGTCATGCACCCTCCAGGGAACGTCAGTGTCCGGGTACATACCCGCGCTGCTTGTCGACCACGTTCTCCAGCGGCTTTCCCGCCGCCCAGAGCTCGTACAGTTCCACGAACTGGGCCCCGAGCTCGTCCCGCCAGCCGACGATGTCGCCGCTCATGTGCGGGGACACGATCAGGCCCGGGACCTGCCACAACGGGCTGTCGGGGGGCAGCGGCTCGGACTCGAAGACGTCCAGGGCGGCGCCCGCGATCCAGTGTTTGGCCAGGGCCTCGGCGAGCGCGTCCTCGACGACCAGCTGGCCGCGGCCGATGTTGACGAACCGGGCGGACGGCTGCATCACGCCGAAGCGGCGGGCGTCGAACATGCCGTGCGTCTGATCGGTGAGCGGCGCCGCCGCGATCACCCAGTCGGCGCGCGCCAGCAGCCGGTCCAGATCCTCCGGGCCGTGCACGCCGGTGCGCGGGGCCCGGCCCACGAGCGCCGTCGTGATGTCCAGCGCCCCCAGCGTGCGGGCGATCGCCCGGCCGATCGGCCCGGTGCCGACCACGACGGCCCGGCTCCCGGCGACCTTGTGCGACTCGCGGTGCCGCCAGGTCCGCTCCCGTTGCAGCTCCAGCGTGCGCGGCAGGTCCTTGGCCATCGCCAGCACGAGCGCGGCGACGTACTCGGCGATCGGCTGGTCGAAGATGCCGCGCGCGTTCGTCACCACCGTGTCGGAGGCGGCGAGTTCCGGGCACATCAGATGGTCCACACCGGCGCTCGCCGTATGCACCCAGCGTGGCCGTGGGCCCTCGCCTGGCCAGGCGTCCCGCACGGCGCGCGAGGTGAAGTCCCACACCAGCAGTACATCCGCACGCGGGAGGCGTGCGGCGAGACCCTCTGCGTCGGTGTGTTCGATACTGGCGCGGCCGGTGAGGCTCCCGAGGCGGGGGAGGGGTTCGGCGTCCAGGACGAGCAGGGTGGGGGTGGGCATGAGCAGCCGTTTCTCCAGCCGTGCGGCGGGGGTGGCCTGCCTTCGGGAGGCGGCCGGTGACGACGAGTTAACACGTTGTTGACCAGGGAATGATCCGGGCGGATTGACCACGCTCGCACCCGAACCTACCGTCGTCAACACGGGCGTTCCCACGATCCGTTGCACACTCGTTGCCCAGTGTGAGGCCGGTGCCCTGCCATGGACGTCTCATTTCTCGGCGGGCCCAGCCCGCAGCGCGGGGTCGGCGTCGTCGCCCCCTTCGACTTCGCTCTCGACCGCGAGCTGTGGCGGTGGGTGCCGGACGAGGTCTCCCTGCACATGACACGAACACCGTTCGTGCCGGTCGAGGTCAGCCTCGATCTGGCCCGCATGGTCAGCGAACACGAGACGCTGAGCGCGGCGGTCGGCACGCTCAACGCGATCGCCCCCGAGGTCATCGCCTACGCCTGTACGTCGGGCAGCTTCGTCGGCGGCGTCATGGGCGAGCGCGCGATGTGCGAGGCGATGAGCCGGGCGGGCGCCGTACCGGCGATCACCACCTCGGGCGGGCTGCTGGAGGCCCTGGTGGAGCTGGACGTACGGCGTGTGGCGCTGGTGACGCCGTACACGGTGTCGGTGACGCAGTCGCTGGAGGCCTATGTGGCCCAGGCGGGCGTCACGATCTCCGGCTGTGCCTTCATGGGCCTGACCCGGCACATCTGGAAGGTCCCCTACCGGGAGGTCGTGGACATGGCGCGGCAGGCCGTACGCGACGACGCCGACGCCCTGTTCATCAGCTGCACCAACCTGCCCACCTACGACGTCATCCCCCAACTGGAGGCCGAGCTGCGCATCCCGGTGATCTCGGCCAACCAAGTGACGATGTGGGCGGCGCTGCGCCGATTGGGTACCCGTGCGGTGGGGCCGTATCAAGCGCTGATCAATCCGGAGGCGCGGGCCGGTCTCGGATCGCCGGGGGCGAACCACGGTCCCGTCGTGCCGGAAGAAGAGCAGCAGCAGGAAGGCTGGACATGACAGCACTGGGATTTCTCTACCCGGGCCACTCGGCCGAGGACGACTATCCGCGCATCGAGCAGTTGCTGGGCAGCGACATCCGGGTGGACCTGGTGCACACCGACATCGGTGAGGACGCGCACCGGGTGGACGCGCTGCTGGAGATGGGCTCCGCCGGCCGGCTGGCGGCCGGCGTGCAGGAGCTGCGGCACGCCGGCGCGGACGCCGTGGTGTGGGCCTGCACCAGCGGCAGCTTCGTCTACGGCTGGGACGGCGCGCAGGAGCAGGTGCGCACCCTGGCGCAGACGGCCGGGATGCCGGCCTCCTCGACGTCCTTCGCGTTCGTGCACGCGGTACGGGAGCTGGGGGCGCGGCGGGTCGCGATCGGCGCGACCTACCCGGACGACGTGGCCCAGCTGTTCGCCGAGTTCCTGCGGGCGGACGGCGTCGAGGTCGTCTCGGTGAAGAGCTCCGGCATCATCACGGCCGCCGAGGTCGGCACGTGGGGCGAGGCGGAACTCCTGGCCATGGCCCGGCACTCCGACCACCCCGACGCCGATGCCCTCCTCCTCCCCGACACGGCCCTGCACACCGCGGCCCACATCCCGGCCCTGGAGAAGGACCTCGGCAAGCCGGTCCTCACCGCCAACCAGGTCACGGTCTGGGAGGCCCTCCGCCTGGCGGACCGCCGCGTGAACGCGCCGGAACTGGGGGCGCTGTTCACGAGGGAGCCGATCGTCCAGGCGTGAGGGAGCGCGCCGTCCCCGCCGCCCGCACGGCTTCACGTTCTCCGTTCAGGCGGCGGGGGCGGGGGCGGGGGACAGGGTGGTGGCGGAGCGGAAGGCGGTTGCCGGCGGCGACGGGACAGGGCGTAGGGGAACACAAAGCCCACGGCTCCTCCCGCGGCAGCGCCGACCAGCATGGTCAGCGGAAGGTCCCAGCCGATACCGGAGTCGAGCAGCTCCTGCGGCCCTGCGACCACGCACCCGAACAGACCCGCAGCGAACGCGCCGCGCCAACGGTCGCGCAGACCCGGCCCGTTCCCGCTCGAACGCTCCTCCGGGCTTCCTCTCATGACGGCGCCCGTCCGGTCCTCGCGCGGCGCCACCGAAGCACGCGCAGCACCACATAGGAGACAAGGGCGACCGAGAAGATCACGCTGACGGCCGCTCGAGCCACCAGCCAGGCGATTCCACCCGGGTCCCAGACGGCCTCGACCAGATTCATGCCGACGGCCACGGCGAACGCCGCTTTGAGCCGGGTGGCCGCGGACGCCACCCGATACGCCGGGGGCGCGCCCTGCCCTTTGAACGCGGTCAGCTTCGTCGCGGGATTGCTCGCCATGGATTCCACCTCGTGTGAGCGAACTCGACCGCCTGCTCCCTCTGCCGTGCCCTTGAGCGTGCCTTCCATGTGGGCCGGAATCAGTCCTACCCCTTATTCGGTATGGATCGGGACATAGATGCTCCAACAACCCACTCAAAGCTGAGGAATGCTCAACTCCGCCACATCACAGGACACTTGGGTTGTCCGAAAGCGCGTTCCCCTTCGGCTGTCCATCCCGTGCACACTGGCCACGTCCGCAGCCAGTCGTGCCGTGAAGGACTCCCCGATGGCCGAACCGGGTCCGTTCAGATCCCCTGTAAGCGCTGTCCAGCTGTCCGGGCGCCTGGTGTGCTGGAGCCTGGCAGCGGCGATGATCACTGCCGGCGTCGACGCCGTCCTCGCTCCGCAGGCCGGCTGGTGGGCCGCGGCGTGGTCGCTGCCGTGGTGGCTCTTCGGTGCGGCCGTCCTCGCGTGGGGCGTGCTCCGGTCCCGCGAGAAGACCGGCCGCCGGCCCCCGCACGGCAGTGTGCGGAGCGACTGGGAGCGGGCCGCCTGAGGGTGCCGGCGCAGCCGCCCGGCCCTCATCGGGAATAACCGGAGACAGTCCCCTGTTAGAGCCGGAACGACAGCACACGGCCCACAGCAGGAGGCACCCCACCGTGGCGGCAGACGAGATACGCGGCGCAGCGCAGGGCAGCGCCCCCGTCCCCCTCTCCGTACTGGACCTGGTCACCGTAGGGGCCGGCCGCACCGCCTCCGACGCGCTGCGCACCAGCGTCGATCTGGCCCGCCTCGCGGAGGCCCGCGGCTTCCACCGCTACTGGGTCGCCGAGCACCACTCCATGCCCGGTGTGGCCTCGTCGTCCCCGGCCGTGATCCTGGCCCACCTCGCCGCCCACACCGACCGCATCCGCCTCGGCTCGGGCGGTGTGATGCTGCCCAACCACGCCCCGCTCGTCATCGCCGAGCAGTTCGGGACGCTGGAGGCCATGGCCCCCGGCCGCATCGACCTCGGGCTCGGCCGCGCGCCGGGGACGGACGGTGCCACGGCCGCCGCCCTGCGCCGCACCGACCGGCCGGGCGAGGGCGCCGACGACTTCCCCCAGCAGCTCGCCGAGCTGACCCGGTTCCTCGACGACGACTTCCCCGACGGGCATCCCTACCGCCGTATCCACGCCGTACCCGGGCCGGTCCAGGCCACGTCCCCCGGCGGCGTCCAGTCCCCGCACCGCCCGCCGGTCTGGCTGCTCGGCTCGTCCGGCTTCAGTGCCCGGCTGGCCGGCGTCCTCGGACTGCCCTTCGCCTTCGCGCACCACTTCTCGGCGCAGAACACCGTCCCGGCCCTGGACTTGTACCGGGAGTCCTTCCAGCCGTCCGCCGTGCTCGACGAGCCGTACGCCCTCATCGGCGTCTCCGCGCTCGCCGCCGACGAGGAGCGGGAGGCCCGCCGCCAGGTCCTGGCCGCCGCCCTCAGTATGGTCCGGCTGCGCACCGGGCGTCCCGGGCTCGTGCCCAGCCCCGAGGAGGCGGAGGCCTACGAGTTCAGCCCGATGGAGCGCGACTTCGTCGACTCCTGGAACGCCAACGTCATCCACGGCACCCCGGACGAGGTCCGCTCCGGCCTGGACGACCTCGCCAAGCGCACAGGTGTCGACGAGCTGATGATCACGGCCAACGCGCACGGTGGCGACGTACGCCTCCGCAGCTACGAACTCATCGCCGACTCCTACGGGTTGCCCACGCCCGCCTGAACACCCGGCGTGCCCAGCAGCTCCGAGATGCGATCCGGCGGCACCGGACGGGAGTAGAGCCAGCCCTGTCCGGTGTCGCAGCCGATGCGCCGCAGCCGGGTCGCCTGGGCCGAGGTCTCCACGCATTCGGCCGTGACGGTCAGCCCGAGCCGGTGGGCGAGCTGGATCATCGCCTCGACCACCACCTCGTCGGCCGGGTTCGGGCGGGTGGAGGTGTCCCGGTCGTCGTACTGGAAGCCGCGGACGAACGTGCCGTCCAGCTTCAGTACGGACACCGGCAGGCGGCTGAGGTAGGCCAGGTTCGAGTAGCCGGTGCCGAAGTCGTCGATGGCGATGCGTACGCCCATGTCGCTGAGGGCCTTCAGGGCCTGGAGCGGCCGGCCGGCCGAGCCCATCACCGCCGACTCGGTGAGCTCCAGCTGGAGCAGGTGCGGCGCGAGGCCCGTCTCGGCCAGGGTCTCCGCCACGTCGGCCACCAGGTCGGAGTCCCAGACCTGACGCACCGCCACGTTCACGCTCACGAAGATCGGCGGCTCGTCGGGGTGGTCGAGCTGCCAGCGACGGGCCTGTCCGCAGGCCGTGCGCAGCACCCAGCGGCCCAGCGGAACGATCGAACCGTCCTCCTCGGCAAGTCCGATGAACCGATTCGGCGTCAGTACGCCGAACTGAGGATGATTCCAGCGGATGAGCGCCTCGACCCCGTGCAGCCGGTCGTCCTCCATGCCGACCAGCGGCTGGTACTCCAGCCGGAACTCGCCCCGGTCGATGGCCGGCCGCAGCGTGGAGGCGAGGGCCTGGCGGGTCATGCGGTGGGCGTTGCGCTCCGGGTCGAACAGCGTCCAGCGGGACTTGCCGTCGGCCTTCGCCCAGTAGAGCGTGGTGTCCGCCGCCTGCATCAGGGCGGTGGGGGTCGTCCCGGCCGCGTGCCGCTCCACGACGCCGATCGACGCCGAGACCGACAGCCGCTGCCCGGAGATGTCGAACGGGTCCTGGATCGCCTCCAGCACCGACTCGGCCAGCTCGGCCAGTTGCTCGGTGCCGGTGGAGTCCTCGACGAGCAGCGCGAACTCGTCACCGCCGAGCCGGGCCACCAGCGGAATGCTGGTCCGGGAGTGGCCGGCCTCCTCCGCGCAGCGCATCAGGCGCTCGGCGACGGCGGCCAGCAGCCGGTCGCCCACGCGGTGGCCGAGGGTGTCGTTGATGGCCTTGAAGCCGTCCAGGTCCAGGTAGCACAGGCCGATCCGGCCGGTGCCGCTCTCCTCGTACGACTCCGCCTCCAGCGCGGCCGACAGCCGTTCGAAGAACAGCGTGCGGTTGGGCAGCCGGGTCACCGGGTCGTGCATCTGCAAGTGCCGCAGCCGGCCCTGGAGTTCACGGCGGGAGCTGATGTCGGCGACGGACAGCAGGACGGCCCGGTCCTCGGCGGGCAGCGGGGCTACCGTCACCTGCACCCACAGCGAGTGCCCGTCGGGGTGCTTGAGGCGGCGCGTGCAGCGCAGCCGGGACTGCCGGCCGCGCAGCACCTCGCGGTAGGCGTGCCACGTGCGGGCGTCGGAGGTGAGGTCGACCAGGTCGGCGGCGACGGCCCCGGCCAGCTCGTCCGAGGCGCTGCCGAGCAGCGCGGCGAGCGAGTCGTTGGCGCTGACGACCATCCCCTCGCGGTCGACGACGGCCATGGCGAGTGGGGCGGCCGTGAAGACGGAGCTGTAGGGCGCACGCGCCGGGGGCTCGGTACGGGGAGGCGTGTCGATCTCACTCTCTGTGGCGACCGGCCGGTCGAGGTCTGCCGCGGGCGCCGGCCCTTCGGAGGTTCCGCTCACCGCTCGCTCCCGCATGTATTCGATCTCTGTCCGTGCAGGAAAGGTCAGGAAAGTGTGCCGATCATAGAGGCTGGCCCCAGGGCCTTCCAGCTGATGTCCAGTGTTCCCGACCCACCCGCGCTTCTGCCAGATCGTTTCTGCTCACGCCTGGACGGCTTCTTCAGGCCCCCGACCAGTTGTGACGTTCCGTGAGTGTTTCCGGGGTGTCGGGTTCCGCACCTTTTCGGCTTCTTCACCCGACTGGCGCAGACAAACAGGACGCAGTACGAAAAATCATCACAGGCTGGGTGCGGTGTCCCGCGAACCGTACCCGGAGGTACCCGTGCCGCGTCAGTTCCCGCGCGCCCGACTGCGCAGCACCGCGGCCGTGTTCACCACCATGTCGGCGCTCGCCGCGACCTCCCTCGGCACCGGCCCGTCGGCCGCCGAGCCCGACTCGGCCGCGCCCTGCGCACTGGCCCGCACCGACGCCCACCACTCGGAGGGCCTGGACACCTGGAACGCCGCCTATCCCCGCCCGGCCCGGGCCCTGGACGCGGTCATGGTCTTCCTGTCCTTCCCGGACGCCCACCCGCTGACCACGCCGCAGGAGCTGACCGCCGACCACTTCCCGGCCACCACCCGTTTCTTCGAACGCGCCTCCTACGGGCGTTTCACCCTGCGCCCGCACTCGCTGAGGCACTGGATCCAGATGCCGCAGCCGTCCACGGCGTACGCCATACAGCGTGACTGGAGCGCCGAGCACCGGGCCGCGTACCTGCGGGACGCGCTGTCCGTGGCCGACCCGCGGGTCGACTTCTCCCGCTACGACATCGTGTACTTCGTCGCCGACCCGGACGCGCCCGGTGTGGACTCCGACGCGACCAAGGTGGTCAACCTGACGAGTCCGATGCGAGCCGACGGCGCCGACCTGCGCCGGATCGTCACGGTGTTCGAGCAGCATCCGCCGGACCGGCTCGTTCTCGCCCATGAGACCGGGCACGTGTTCGACCTGCCCGACCTCTATCACCGGCCCGTGGACGGCAAGGGTGACTGGGACACGCACGTCGGCGACTGGGACCTGATGGGCAGCCAGTTCGGACTGGCCCCCGACCTCTTCGGCTGGCACAAGTGGAAGCTGGGCTGGCTGGAGCGGCGGCAGGTGCGGTGCGTGCAGGACGCCGGGCCCGCCCGGCTGACCCTGGAGCCGCTGGCGGCCGGGCCCGGGGTGCCGGTGGCGGGTGCGGCGGGGGCGCCGGCCTTCGGTCTCGGGCGGGGCACCAAGCTCGCGGTGGTGCGTACGGGCCGCGACAGCGTGCTCGCGTTCGAGGCGCGCGGGCCGGTGGGCAACGACGTGGCCGCCTGCCGACAGGGTGTGCTCGTGTACCGGGTGCGGGGCGAGGCGCACTCAGGGGGCGGGCCGATCGAGGTGATCGACGCCCATCCGGGCACCGAGGCCTGCTGGGAGGACTCGGTCTACCCGCCCCTCGCGGATGCGCCGGTCGGCCCCGGGGAGAGCTTCACGGTGCCGGGGGAGGGCGTCCGGGTGGAGGTGGAGGGGCGCACGGCATCCGGGTCCTGGACGGTGAAGATCACGGCGGGCCGTTGAAGGCGCTCCGTCATGAGCACGCAGAAGGCCCCTCGCTCTCGCGAGGGGCCTCTCACCGTCTGTGCGCCGCCAGGGACTCGAACCCCGGACCCGCTGATTAAGAGTCAGCTGCTCTAACCAACTGAGCTAGCGGCGCCTGCTGACCGGATCAGTTTAGCGGACCTCTCGGGGTGCTCCGGACCGGGCTGGCGTGCCTCCGGAAGCGTGATCGGGTGGGGACTCTGTGTGAGCGCTCACCCCGAGCCCATGAGATCTCCACTGTCTCCGAGCCTTCTTCGCGCAAAGGTATGACGGGTGACAGGGCACGTTCATACGCCCGCACCGTCACGGGCACGCGAAGAGGCCCCCCGCTTGTGCGGAGGGCCTTTCACCGTCTGTGCGCCGCCAGGGACTCGAACCCCGGACCCGCTGATTAAGAGTCAGCTGCTCTAACCAACTGAGCTAGCGGCGCCTACTGACGTCGTAGACGTTAGCACCCTGATCGGAGGGAGGAAAAATCGATATCCGCACAGCCTCCCGAGCCACCCGCACAGCCGCCCACAGCAACACCTCCGGCCCGGGCAGCCAGGGCTGCCGACAGTCCGGCGCGACCAGCCACCGGGACCCTGCTCGGCCGGATACCCCGAACCCGGCGAGCGCCCCGGGGGCAGAGGACCCAGCGGCGGAAGCCGCCCCGGCGCCGTAGGCGACCCCGGAGGGGACAGCCGGCCCGGAGGTGGAAGCCACCCCCGTAGGGGACACGGTCGCGGCCGGGACGGTGACGGCGTCGCCCGTGCCGTGGCACAGCAGTGGGGGAACCGGCCTCGTACGACCGCCCGCGCCCCACTCCTCCCACTCCAGCAGCGCGGGCAGCCGTTGGGCCGTGCCGGGCGCGGCGAACAACAGCATCCGGCCGCGGAACTCCGCGACCGGCCCCGAGCCGGGCCCGTCGTCCCACAGCCGGTCGAGCATCCGCCGCCCGAACATCGCGGGCGCGCTGACGACGTCGAAGACCGACCCGCAGGGCAGTACGGCCGGTGCGCCCGGCCGCTCCTCCCAGAGGGCGAGCGTGCTCCGCGGATACGTTCCTGCCGAGGCGAGCCAGGCGGCCCCGTCCGGGGTGACATAGGAGGCGTTCCATGCGCTGCTCATGGCGTCAATGTCTACCGGCCGTGAACGCGCCGTTCCCGAGGGTTGCGGGAAATCGGGACAGGAGGGGGTGGGAGGGAGTATCTTGCCCGCCTGGCATATGCCACAGAGATCGGCGAAGCGGCGGAACCCCCGGGCCTCACACCGGGTCGACGGGCCCCCGGCCCTCGCCGCCGCCCCGCAGCAGGTCCCGTCCGAACTCGACCATCTTCTTGGCGTAGTCCTCGGTCCACTCGGCCCGCTCGGCGATGTCCGCGGTCGTCAGCCGGTCGAACCGCCGCGGATCGGCCAGCTGCGCCGCCGCGATCGCCTGGAACTCCACCGCCCGGTCCGCCGCGGCCCGGAACGCCAGCGTCAGCTCCGTCGCGCGGGACAGCAGCGCGCGGGGATCGTCGATCGACTCGAGGTCGAAGAAGTGCTCAGGGTCCGAGGCCGCCTCCGCGGGCTCGAAGAGCAGGGGCGCGGGGCGTAGCCGCGGTTCGTTCCGACCCGGCGTGGGCTCCGCCATGTCTACTCCTTCTCGTACGTCGCGCTGACCCTCCCCCGTTTGCGGGGGCACCCCCAGGTGGAGTGGGCCACCGTCCATTGTCTCGCGGGCGCGCAAGTGGGCATCGCGGCAGTGGGTACGGCTGCGACACCCCCCGGCGTTCGTCACGGCCGCCGGGACACGCGATGTTCGGCCAGACGCGCCAGCACCGCGTGATTGGCCTCCCACCCGCGGGGCTGTGTTCACCGGCCGCCTCCGGCGGTGTGTCGGCCTTCGGCCGGCGGAGGGCGGTCGGGGGCGGCGTGGCCGCTTGTGTGGGTCATGGCCGCCACACCACCCGGTGCTCCGCCAGATGCGCCAGCACCGCGTGATTCGCCTCCCACCCGTCGGGAAACTTCACCACCGTCCCCAGCTGCACCGGCTCCGTCGACGGATAGTCGTCCAGCAGGTCGCTGACGCCCGCCCGGCAGACCACGATGCACGCGTGCCGGTGGCGGGAGGCCAGGACGCACAGGCGGCCCGTCTCCAGGTGGAAGGCCGTGGCGTCGGGGCGGCCGGAGAGGGGGTGCAGCACCACCGTGACGTCGTATTCGCGGCCCTGGAGCCGGTTGGCCGTGTCCACGACCACGTCGGTGACGCCGAGGTCGGCCAGGGCGGCACGGACCGCGGCCGCCTGGTCCCGGTGTGCCGTGCCGACGGCGATCCGGTCGGCGGTCAGGGGAGAGGGGTCGGGTGAGCGTTCCGACGTCGCCGCGCCGCCCCGGTCCAGCAGCCGCCGCACGACCGTCGCCACCGCCCGCACCGCCTCCGGGTCCGTGCGCGGCGTGTGCCGCGCGGGCAGCTCCAGCAGGCCCCAGCCCGACTCGGCCGCCTCGTCGATCACCCGGTCGGGGCCCGAGCCGTCCGGCGGCACGGCGAAGGACAGCCGCCGGTCGCCGTGGCCGGTGCCGCTGCGGAACGGGGTGTACGGGTAGAAGGCGTCCGAGACCAGGGGGGCCGCGGAGGCCGGGAGCCGCCAGGAGACCGGCAGACGGTGCTGGGGCAGGTCCGGGTTGTGGGCGAGCAGGGTCGTCACCGCCGAGGCCGACGGGTCGTACGCGAGGCCTGCCCACTGCTCGCTGCCCACGATCGCGAACGGGTCGAGCTGCCCCGGGTCGCCCACGAACAGCGCCCGCTCGAACAGCCCGGCCACCGCGAGCAGCGCGTCCGAGCGCATCTGGTACGCCTCGTCGACGATCGCGTACCGCCACGGCTCGTCGGCCTTCACATGCGCCCACTTCGCCGCCGTCGAGATCACCACGGCCAGCCCGGCGAGGTCGGCCGCCTTGGCCGACTTGCGGACGTTCTCCAGGCCGTCGAGCGCCTTGTCGTACGGGTCGGCGTCGCTGCTGTGCAACCGCCCCACCGGCAGCTCGGGGTTCTTCTCGGCGAGCCGCAGGACCAGGTCGTCCACCTGGGCGTTGGTCTGCGCCACCACCATCAGCGGATGGCCGGCCTCGGCCAGCTCCAGGGCCGCGCGGACGACGAGCGTGGACTTGCCCGCGCCGGGCGGGGAGTCGACGACGACACCGCGCGCGGTGCTGTGCAGCGTGTCGTGGAGGATCGCGTCGGTGGCCTGGGTCGCGGCGGCGGAGGGATCGAAGAGCGTCGTCACAGCACGTCCTCCGCGGTCACCGGGTCGGCGGCCTCCAGGGTCGCCTCACCGGGCGGCCCTCCGTGCGTCCAGGGCGTCTCCTCCGGGTCGGGCAGTTTCGCGCCGCCCCGCTGCTCGTGCTCGAAGAGCGTGAAGCAGACCCGGTCGCCCTTCTCCGGCACGGAGCCAGGCTCGGGCTCCTTGCCGCGGCCCATCTTGTCGAGGACCCGCAGCACGACGTACGCGCCGTCCTCCTCGGCCCCGGCGAACTCCGCCGACTGCGGCTTCCCGCCCAGCGACCGGTACACCTTCGTCCGCTCCCCGAGATGCGGCCGGTCGTCCGTGCGGACCGTGACCAGGGGGCGCGGGCTGGGCCGCTTGCCCTCGCTGTACGCCATCACGACGTCCGTGACCTCACCCGCGAACGCCTCGCCGGACAGCCGCCGTCCCGCCATGACCAGCGGGTCGTCGAGGGCCTCCTGCGCCTCCAGCCGGGCTTGTTCGCGCTCGCGCGTGGCGAGTTTGTTCGCCGCGGTGACCGCGTCGTCGCGGCGCGGCTGCGGGGGCTCGCCGGCCAGGACCCGGTCGCGGTGGCCGGTGAAGGACCAGCGGTCGCGGGTCCAGCGCTCCTCGACATGCGCCCCTTCGGGCAGTTCCCGCAGCAGGTCGAGGCCCTGCCAGACCTTTTGCCAGGTGGGCAGTGTGCGGCTGAGCACCAGGTCCCGGATCTCCTGCTCGGCGGCGGTCAGCGCACCGAGCCGGTCGTCGGCCTCCAGGCCGTCCTCGGCGGCGGCCAGGGCCGTGCGGGCACGGTCGTAGCGCTCGATGGCCGGGGCGAGCAGCTTGTTGTCGAACGCCGGGTCGGTGGCGGGACCGGCCGGGGGACACGTCAGCTGGCCCTGCGCGTCCCGCTCCAGCTCGGCCCGCAGCGCGGCCTCGGCACCGGTCAGGCCCTCCGGCGGGTCGATCCAGGCGAGCAGCGCCCCCAGGTGCTGGTCCTCCAGGGTGGACTGCCCGGTCGCCCAGTGCCGGCCCAGTACGTCGGTCATGGCCAGCAGCAGCGAGGAGCCGGGCACCCGGGCCCGCTCCCCGAAGTGCGTCAGCCACCGCCCGAGCAGCGGCACCCGGGGCGGCGCCGGATACGGGGCCTCCGGATCCTGCTCGGCCGTCCGCCGGAAGCGCATGGACCGTCCGAGCAGCCGCACCAGCTCGATGCCCCCGCGGCTCGGCACGATCAGCTGCGGCGCGTCCGCGCACAGGTCGACCTCGACCTTGACCCGCTTGCCGGTCTCCGGGTCGGTCTCGGTGCGCTCGGCGGCCTCCACGGCCTCGGCGTACGCGTCGACGTACGGCAGCACCACGTCGGCCAGTTCGGCCAGGAACGCGAACCTGAGGTCGCGGTCGCGGGGCTGCGGGACCACCAGCAGGCGCGGCGCGTCCCGGTCCGTGCCGACCAGCGCGCCGAGCGGGGCACCGGCCTCACCGGCGGTGGTGAGCGGCACGAACACCAGCGGACGGTCGGACAGGTGCCGGTGCCGGACGGTCGCGGCGGGCTGGGCGCGGCCCGTGCTGACCGCTTCGAGCCGGGCCAGGGTGGAGATCAGCGACACGCCGCCTCCAGTGCCTCGGCGCGCAGGGCCGCGGCCCGCCTGAGGGCCGCCACCGCCGGATCGTCGGGGTCGCCCGCCTCGCCGCGGGCCGCCGCGAGGACGCCCTCTACGGTCGTCAGCCCGCCCAGCTCCGCCCGCACCGGCCGCCCGAGCGAGGTCACCGCACCCGTCTCGCGGGACCGGGCCCGGCAGTGGAAGGCCAGCTCGCACGCGGACAGGCACTCCGGCGCGTACGTCGCCGGGACCGACTCGACGGCGGCCGTCAGCTCGTCGGTGGGCAGCTCCGGGGAGAAGCACGTGCCCTCGGGGAGCGTCTCGGCGATGTCCTCGATGCGGGTCAGCCGGGTCAGCTGACGGGCCGTCACCGCACGCTGCTTGCGGATGTCGACGGCGGACGCGGCCGGCAGGTTGGAGAAGTCCCTGGGGCAGACGAGCAGGATCCGGTGCCGCACGCGCGGGGACGGCGCCCTGTCCTGAGCGCTCCGCCTCCGGGGCGCTTCAGCCGGTATCGAGGGGGCGACCGTGTTCGACCCTTCGGGCCTCCGCGCGCTCGCCCCCTCGACACCGGCGCGCCCCTCCGGCTCCGCGCCGAGCCGCGCGGCGACCTCCTCCAGCGCCAGCACGTACACCGCCGCCTGCCGGGCCGCCGCCCCGACCTTCGCCGGGTCCGCCGAACCGTCCAGCAGCGGGAACGACTTGATCTCGACCACGGTCCAGCTGCCGTCGGGATGCACCACGACCGCGTCCGGTTCGAGGAACGCCGGGGAGCCCGCGACGTCGAGGGCGAGCATCGGGTGGTCGAGCAGCGTCCACGCGCCCGGGTGGGCGGTGGCCTCCCGCAGTTCCAGCGCCGTACGGGCCGTACGCCCCTGGGGGCCGGTCGCGGTGAGGTCGGGCACGCGCGCTTCGGCGGGCGGCTCGGCGGTCCGGTCCAGCTTCTCGTGCACCAGCCGCAACAGCTCCGCACCGCCGTCGGCCTTGACCCGCGCCTCGAACGCGTTGCCCCGCGTGAGCGCGAACTGGGACTGGCCGAAGGCCGACGGCGAGCCCAGCGCGCTCGCCAGCGCCGCCTTGTTCACCCCGGCGCCGTCGAGGATCGCGCGCCGCGCGCAACCGGGGTTGGCGGCCAGTGCCGCCAACGCGCGCGCGTCCAAGGCCTTCGCCGGTACGTCGGGACCGCGCAGCTCAGCGAGCCGGTGCCGGAGCGCCGTCCCCCGCGTCCTTGGGGGAGGCACTCGGCTCGGCTCCCGCTCCGAACCGCGACTCGCGCTGCCGTGGAATTCGCTCACCCGCGGAAGTCTGGCATCCGGCACTGACAATCGGGGAACCCGCGGCGGGAGATGCCGCCGTGACCGGCGCGGCAGGCGGCACGAACCGTGCCCTGACCCGGTCCACCGTGCGCATCACGACCGGCGCCAGCAGCAGCCCGGCGCCCATGACGGCCGCGCCCGCGAGCGCGTCGAGGAAGTAGTGGTTGGCGGTGCCCATGACCACGATCGTCGTGATCAGCGGGTAGGCGACTCCCGCGATCTTCGCCGTGCGCGTACCGCCGTAGCGCCACAGCATCACTCCGCACCACAGGGCCCAGCCCACGTGCAGACTCGGCATCGCCGCGTACTGGTTGGTCATTCCGCCCATGCCGCGCGGTGCGCTCGCCGCGCCACCCCACCAGCCGTAGGAACTGTACTGGGCCATCGTGTCCACGAAGCCGTGGCTCGCTTCGAGGAGCCGGGGCGGGCAGGTCGGCATCAGTGTGAAGCCGATCAGGCCTATGAGGGTGGACGTCATCAGCCACGTGCGCGCGGCGCGGTACCGCACCGCGTGGGAGCGGAAGAGCCACACGAGGATCGCCGGCGTGACCAGGTAGTGCAGCGACGCGTACCAGAAGTCCGCCGGTATGCCTATCCAGGCCTCGCGGGTGAAGAGGCGGTTGAGCGGGTGCTCCAAGTTGAGATACAGAGCCTTCTCGGCGCGCAGGAGCGCCAGGCCGTTGTCGACCGCACCGGAGACGTCGCCCCGGGCGAGGAGCCGGCCCGCCGAGTAGCACGCGTACACCAGCACAATCAGCGGCAGTTCCGTCCACCAGCGCAGCCGGAGCGCAGGGGCCGCCTCGGTGCCCGGTGTCTCGGTGTGCGGCATCCGATCGCCCTCCCCCTTCGTCGTCACGCGGCGCCCGGCCGGTAGGTCGTGCCACTTTACGGCGTACGGGCGCCCCCTGGGGGCGCCCTCCGGACCTCAAAGACGCTGAGATCGCCCCCCGGGTTGCCCGCGACCAGCGTGCGCGATGATGGAGGAGTTCCGCTCGCTTTTTTCTTCCGGAAAGGTCCCCCATGGCTCCGCGCATCCTGCTGGCCCGCCACGGACAGACCGAGTGGTCGCTGTCCGGCAAGCACACGGGCAGGACGGACGTGCCGCTCCTGGAGGAGGGCCGGCGCGGAGCCAAGCTGCTCGGCGAGCGCCTGCACCGGGCGCCGTACGACGGCCTGCCCGGCGTCGAGGTGCGCACCAGCCCGCTGGCACGCGCGCGTGAGACCTGCGAACTGGCCGGCTTCGGCGAGCGCGCGCGTGCGTGGGACTCGCTGCTGGAGTGGGACTACGGGGCGTACGAGGGCATGACCCCGGCGGACATCCAGGCCGTCCGGCCCGGCTGGCTCATCTGGCGCGACGGCGTCCCCGAGGGCGAGACCCTCGCGGAGATGACGGCCCGGGCGGACGAGGTGGTCTCCTGGGCGCGCGCCGAGGACCGGGACGTCCTGGTCTTCGCCCATGGGCACATCCTGCGGTCCATCGGGGCGCGGTGGCTCGGCCTGCCGATCGACTTCGCCGCGCGGATACGGCTGAATCCGACGTCGCTGTCGGTGCTGGGGTGGGCTTACGGGGAGCCGGCGATCGATAGCTGGAACGATCTCGGGCATCTTGTGTAGCAGAGGGCGGTCACACCATCCGCGGCAACGAAGCGTGCCTCTCCAAAAACGCCGACACCCCCGAGGCCCGCCGGTGCGGTGACAACACCCGTGTCGTAGCCGCCAGCATCGTCTGGATCCGGGACGACTGGACCTCCTCCAGCAGATCCAGCACCCGCATCCCCGCCACGGCGGCCTCGTCCGGCCGGCCGCCCCGCGCGAGGTCGTCCGCCAGCTCCGCCGTGTACAGCGCGATGTTCCGCGTGAAGTGCGGGTCCTGGAGCTCCGCCGCCCGCCGCGCGTGCCGCGCCGCCCGGGGCCAGTCGCCGAGCGTGGACCAGCACTGCGCCTCCAGACCCTCCAGTTCGGCCTCTCCGTAGAAGCTCATCCACTCGGGGTCGTCGTCCGAGGGGCCCCGGTCGAAGAGGGCCTGCGCCCGGGCCAGTGCCTGCTCACAGCCGACGCGGTCGGCGAGGCCCGCCCAGCCGCCCGCCTCGCGCAGCGCGAGCAGCGACATCAGCCGGGCCGAGCCCACCGGCCGGGCGACGCGCTGTGCGGCCTGGGCGGCCCGGACCGCCTCGCGCGGCCGGCCCGCGTCGCGCGCGAGGAAGGCCGTGTTGCAGAAGGCGTGCGCCTCCAGGCCCGGATCGTTGGTCATCCGGGCGGTCGCCAGGGCTTCCGCGTAGTGGGAGCGGGCGTCGTCGAAGCGTCCCGAGTCGTGGGCCAGCCAGCCCACGGAGATGGCCAGTTCACCGGCGCCCGAGTAGAGCCGGTCCGCCGTCGTCTGCCGGGTCGTACCGGCGTCCAGCAAGGCGTAGGCGGCACGCAGCGGGGCCGCCGCACGCCGGTAGAGGCCGTCGGCCCCGTGCCGGTCGTCGAGCAGCCGGATGCGGCGGACGGCTTCTTCCAGGGCACCCGCGTCACTCGCCCCGGCGCGGCGCACGGGGCGCTGTACCGCCGCGGCGTCGAGGGCGAGGCCGACGGGCCCCAGCGAGGCGGCGGCCACTGTGACGCCCCCGCCGGTCATGAATGCGCGACGTAGCACGTCGCTCTCCTCGTAGGTGTCGTGCGGGTGGTACGGGTCGTACGGGTTCTGCGTTTCATACGGCTCGCACGCCTCGCTGCTCTCACTCGTGGCGTTCGCCGGGTCCGCGGTGCACGTCAGGGGCGCGTCCTCGGTGTCCCGCGCCCGGCGTCCGCGTACCGACGAGCGGGGCGCGAACCCCAGGTCGGTGAGCGTGCGGCCAGGGAACATGTGCAGGAACACCCGTTCGTACGCGTAGTTGGGACAGCGGATCTCGCCCGCCTCGACCCGGCCGATGTACCGCGCGTCACAGCTGACCTGCTCGCCGATCTCCAGGGCGGCCCGCCGGATCGCCGCGGCGAACTCGGCCGGCGAACGCTGTCCCCGCAGGCGCCGGAAGGCGAGGTTGGGCCGCGGTGGCCGCTTGGGTTGGGACGAGGTCACCATTGACGACGCCATGGCCGGGTCCTCTCGTGCGAACCGTCGAACCATGCCGGGTTCGGGGTGAGCTGTACGCGTTGTCCCGTATGTTCTGCCCCGTGTCCGGCGGGCAAGAACGTACCTGCTGTGTCGGAGTCCTCACGCTGAGTTTGACTACAAACCGGATATCTCATCCGTGATCTGCCATGAAGTGCCATCCTTTGTGGCTGACTTCCGCCGTAGCCGTTGACGGTCTGCCGCGTTGAACCCTGCGGACCGGGAGGCCCCCGACTCCCGACCGCTCGTCCAAGCAGGGGTTCTGTGGTGGAGGCCGGGATGGAGACCAGCCGGATCAACGATCCTCGTACACCGCCGAGTACACCGCCGGCCGGCTGCGATGTCGTGACGGTGCCGGCGCGGCAGGGGCTGGAGGCGGTCGACATCCTGCGGCGCGGGACCGGTGAGGCGGTCGGGCCGGTACTGCACGACGACGGCGGTGGCACGCTGGGCTTCCTGGTGCCGTCGGGGACGGCCGCGGCGTGGGACGTGCCGGGGAGCACGTGCACGGAGACCGGCGGGTGCGGCCTGACCCTGGCCCCCGAATCTCCCGTGGAGGGCTCGGAGTGGCTGCTGCCGCCCGGGGAGGCGGACCTCGCGACGGACCCCGCGGTGCTGCGCAAGGCCCTCGGGGAGGCGGCCCGGACGATCAAGGCGGCGGACAGTTGCCGGTGAGGCGCCGGCGCCGGAGAGGTGCTCGCGTCTGGAAGGGCCCCCACGCCTGGCGAGGCGCCTACGCCCGGCGGGAGCGTACGCCCCGCTTAGACAACCCGACCCCGATAATGACCCCATGGGAAAGTCGAGGAGCGGTCGGCGCAGGCAGGCCGGTGCGGAAGCCGTCGTCGAGAACGTCGACGGCGGGCTCGCCGAGCTGATCCCCGACCGCGACCGGGCGCGGGCCTGGACCCTGGTGATCGACGGGGCCCCGCAGTCGCACGTCGACCTGGACGACCCGGCGTACCTGTCCTTCGAGTACCAGCGCCGGCTCGGGCATGTCATCGACCTCGTCGCCCCGCCGGGCCGGCCCGTGCACGCCGTGCACCTCGGCGGCGGCGCGCTCACCCTCGCCCGGTACGTCGCCGCCACCCGGCCCCGCTCCACGCAGCAGGTCGTCGAACGGGACGCCGGCCTCGTGCGACTGGTGCGCCGCGAGATGCCGTTGGACCCGAACGCGCGCATCAGGGTGCGGTCCGTCGACGCCCGTGAGGGGCTCGCCAAGGTGCCGGACGGCTGGGCCGACCTGGTCATCACCGACGTGTTCAGCGGGGCCCGGACACCGGCCCATCTGACCTCGACCGAGTTCCTCGACGACGTACGCAGGGCGCTGAAGCCCGGCGGTGTCTACGCCGCCAACCTCGCCGACGGGCCGCCGCTCGCGCACCTGCGCGGCCAGATCGCCACCGCCGCCGCCCGTTTCGGGCAGCTCGCGCTGGTCGCCGACCCGACGGTGCTGCGCGGCAGACGTTTCGGGAACGCCGTCCTGGTCGCGTCCGACCAGCCACTGCCGGTCGCCGAACTGACCCGCCGTGCGGCCTCCGACCCGCATCCCGGCCGGGTCGAGCACGGACGGGCGCTGACCGACTTCACCGGCGGGGCCGTACCTGTGACGGATCTCGCGGCGGTGGCGTCGCCCGCGCCGCCCGCGTCGGTGTTCAGGTGAGCCCGTACGGCACTCGGCGGCTCTGACTCGTCCGTTCGGGGCGCGTGGCCTCGGCTCGGTCGCGGTCGCCGGCCGGCTGGGCGCCGGGACCGAGGTGCGGATCTGGATCCATCCGGCCGGGCGGGCGCCGGTGAGCAGAGGACACCGCGGGCCGGTGCGGCGCCGGCCGGGCCGGCTGGTCGCTGCATACAACCGCTCCCACTCTCTCTGACGGCTTTCGTCCCCTTCGACCGGCCCCCGCCCCTCCCGGGAGCGTTCACGCTCACGGGTCGGTCACGTTTCGACAAACGAGGCCGACGCCCCTTGACGCATGACCAGACATACGGCTGTTATTGCGCCACCGTGTTCGGTCAAGTTGATTTCTGGTCGATTAAGACCGGATTTCACGCCACACCCTCGTGGCCGAACCCTGCACTCAGGAGCCGTTCATGCACGACCTCTCCCCCTCCGGACTCTCCTTCCCCGCTCCCAGCCGCCGCACCCTGCTGCGCGGCATAGGCGGCGCGACCCTGCTCGGCGCGGGAATACCCCTGCTGAGCGCCTGCGGGGGGAGCGGCACGGCCGCTGACCCGAAGACGGTCAGTCTCGGCTCCAACTCCTCGGACGCGGTGCCGAAGAAGGCGTTCGCCGAGATCTACGCCGCCTTCACGAAGAAGTCCGGCATCAAGGTCGACGTGAACACCAAGGACCACAACACGTTCCAGGAGCAGATCAACTCCTACCTCCAGGGCACGCCTGACGACGTGTTCACCTGGTTCGCCGGGTACCGCATGCAGTTCTTCGCGTCGAAGAAGCTCGCCACCCCGATCGACGACGTGTGGCAGAAGATCGGCGGGAACTTCCCCGAGGCGATGAAGAAGCTCAGCAAGGGCGAGGACGGCAAGTACTACTTCGTGCCGCTGTACACGTACCCGTGGGCGGTCTTCTACCGCAAGAGCGTCTTCGCCCAGCACGGCTACGAGGTCCCCACCACGTGGGACGCCCTCGTCGCCCTGTGCAAGCGGATGCAGAAGGACGGGCTGGTCCCGATCGCCTTCGGCGACAAGGACGCCTGGCCCGCGATGGGCACGTTCGACCAGATCAACTTCCGCACCAACGGCTACGACTTCCACGTCGAGCTGATGGCGGGCAAGGCCTCCTGGACCGACGCCAAGGTGCGCAAGGTCTTCGACCACTGGACGGAGATCCTGCCCTACCACCAGGAGGGCGCGGTGGGCCGCACCTGGCAGGACGCGGCACAGACCCTGGTGGCGAAGAAGGCCGGCATGTACCTGCTGGGCACCTTCGTCGGCCAGCAGTTCACCAACAAGGCCGACCTGGACGACCTCGACTTCTTCGCCTTCCCGGAGATCGACCCGCAGTTCGGCCAGGACACCGTCGAGGCGCCGACCGACGGCTTCATGCTCTCCAAGGCCCCGAAGAACAAGGCGGGTGCCGCCCAGCTGCTGGAGTACCTGGGCACCCCGGAAGCCGAGCAGATCTACCTCAAGTCCGACCCGAACGTGGTGGCCGCCTCCACCAAGGCCGACACCTCCTCGTACACGCCGTTGCAGAAGAAGGCCTACGAGATGATCTCCGGCGCGAAGAGCCTGACGCAGTTCATGGACCGCGACTCCCGCCCGGACTTCACCTCCACGGTGATGCAGCCCGCGCTGCAGAACTTCGTCCGCAACCCCAAGAACGTCGACAGCATCCTCTCGTCGATCGAGCGCCAGAAGAAGACGATCTTCGCCTCCTCGTGACCGGAAACGGAGAATCGACGACTCGGATCTGACATGACTGCCACCCCCGCCAAGGTCCCGGAGACGGCCGACGAGCCGACTCCGGGGCCCGCCCCCACGTCCAAGCCCGCCAAGGTGCCCCACGGGCACAAGCGCCTGCTGACCCGCCGCGACCGGCTCACGCTCGGCCTGATGGCGGGCGTGCCGACCATCCTGCACGTCGCCCTGGTGTGGCTGACGGCGCTGGCCTCCATCGCGCTGGCCTTCACCACCTGGGACGGCATCGGCTTCGACTCCATCCAGTGGGTGGGCCTCCAGAACTTCCGCGAACTGTTCACCAGCAACCCGCAGTTCTGGCCCGCCGTCGAGCACAACGTCGTCTGGTTCGTCGTGCTCATCGTGCTGCCCACGCCCTTCGGCCTGTTCCTGGCCGTGCAGCTGGACAAGAACATCCGTTTCAGCCGCCTCTACCAGACCGCGTTCTTCCTGCCGGTCGTGGTGTCGATGGCGGTGATCGGCTTCGTCTGGCAGCTGGTCTACAACCCCGACACCGGCCTGATCAACAGCCTCATCGGAGCCAACAAGCCCGGCCACTACATCGACTGGATCGGCGACCCGGACCTCAACCTCTGGGCCATCCTGGTCGCCGCCTCCTGGCGGCACGCCGGCTACATGATGATCCTCTACCTGGCCGGTCTGAAGAGCGTCGACCCCGCGCTGCGCGAGGCCTCCGCGCTGGACGGGGCCAACGAATGGCAGACGTTCAAGAACGTCGTCTTCCCCACCCTGCGCCCCACCAACACCGTCGTCCTGGTCGTCACGATCATCGAGGCCCTGCGCGCCTTCGACCTGGTCTTCGTCTTCAACAAGGGCGCCCAGGGCACCGAACTGCTCTCCATCCTGGTGACCAACAACATCATCGGCGAGTCCAGCCGGATCGGATACGGCTCCGCCATCGCCGTCGTCCTCCTGGTGATCTCGCTCGCGGTGATCATTCCGTACCTGATCGCCACCTTCCGGAAGGAGCGGCGCGCATGAGCACCGTCGCCGGCGCTCACAAGCAGCGCACCCCCGTCCGCCCCGCCCGGGTCCTGCTGCACACCTTCCTCGTCGTCACGGCGCTGGCCTGGCTGGCGCCCCTGCTGTGGGCCCTGCTCGCGGCGATGCGGCCGTACGCGGAGACCAGCGAGAAGGGCTATGTCTCCTGGCCCAGCAAGCTGACCTTCGACAACTTCACCAACGCCTTCACGCAGTCGGACATGCTGCACTACTTCGGCACCACGCTGATCGTGGCCGTGCCGGCCGTGCTGCTGACGCTGCTGCTGTCGTCGATGGTCGCCTTCTACGTCAGCCGCTTCGACTTCCGCGTCAACCTGGCTCTGCTGCTGGTCTTCACCGCCGGCAACCTGCTGCCCCAACAGGTCATCATCACCCCCCTGTACCGGCTGTACCTGCTGATCGACCTGCCCGGCATCACCATGAGCGGCAAGCTCTACGACTCCGCGCTCGGCCTGGTCCTCATCCACGTGGCGTTCCAGTCCGGCTTCTGCGCGTTCGTGCTGAGCAACTACATGCGCTCGCTGCCGCACGAACTGACCGAGGCCGCCCTCGTCGACGGCGCCTCCGTCTGGCGCCTGTACTGGCAGATCGTGCTGCCGCTGTGCAAGCCCGCGATGGCCGCGCTCGCCACCCTGCTGTCCATCTGGATCTACAACGACTTCTTCTGGGCCATCGTCCTGATCTCCACCGGAGAGAACATGCCGATCACCTCGGCGCTGAACAACCTCTCCGGCCAGTACTTCACCGACCCCAACCTGGTCGCCGCCGGCGCCCTGCTCACCGCGATCCCGACCCTGATCGTCTACTTCGTCCTCCAGCGGCAGTTCGTCAGCGGCCTCACCCTGGGCGCCAACAAGGGCTGACCCTTCCCGAAAGAGATCACCTTGCAGCACCCCTTCACGCCGCTGGCCTCTGTGCCCGTCGACCTCCGCCATGCCCGAGTCCACGAGGAGGGCTGGCAGTCCTGGAGCCCCAGCGGCGCCTACGCCCTCGGCACGGCCCCCTACCGCCCGGCCAGCGCCAACTGGGCCACGGTCTGCTACCGCCCCGGCGTCACCGTCCCCGACGGCGTCTTCCAGGGCGAGGGCCTGCTCGCGCTCGACCCCGGCGACGGCTCACCGGTCCGGCTGTGGGCGGCGGCCGAGCCGACGCGCGAGGTGCCGTCGATCCGGCTCGCCGTACGGGACGGGGTCGCGGAGGTCGCTGCCGACGGCCTGGTGAAGGAGTGGACGGGCGACGACATCCAGTCGGTGCTGGGCGACTGGGCCGCCGGTCTCGGCATCGCGGCCCCGCGCCCGGCCCCCACCGTCTGGTGCTCCTGGTACGAGTACTTCACGGAGGTCACCGAGGACGACATCCACGAGAACCTCCGCGCGATGGACACCCTCGACCTGCCCGTCGACGTCGTCCAGATCGACGACGGCTACCAGCGGGCCCTCGGCGACTGGCTCACCCTCTCCGGCCGCTTCCGCTCCCGCGCCGGAATCGCCGACAAGATCCGCTCCCGCGGCCGCCGCGCCGGCATCTGGACGGCACCGTTCCTCGTGGACCCGGCGAGCGAACTGGCCGCCGAACACCCCGACTGGCTGGTCCGGGACACCGCCGGCGGCTTCGCCCACGCCGGCCGCAACTGGGGCCACGACCTGCGCGTCCTGGACACCACCCACCCGGGCGCGGCGGCCTGCCTGACCGAGGTCTTCACGACCCTGCGCGCCGAGGGCTACGACTACTTCAAGGTGGACTTCCTGTACGCGGGCGCCCTGGACGGTGTACGCCACGCGGACGTCGACCCGCTCACGGCGTACCGCTCGGGCATCGAGCTGATCCGCGAGGCGATCGGCCCGGAGTCGTACCTGCTGGGCTGCGGCGCGCCCATCCTGCCCTCCATCGGCCTGTTCGACGCCATGCGGGTCAGCCCCGACACGGCCCCGCACCGCCGCCCCGAGGCGAACGACTACTCCCAGCCGGGCCAGGACCCGGCCGAGTTCACGGGCGCGGCCCGCCAGTGGCAGCACGGCCGCCTCTGGATCAACGACCCGGACTGTCTTATGGCCCGCCCGGCCGTCGAGACCCGGGAACAGTGGGCGGCACACGTGGAGTCCACGGGCGGCCTGATGGCCTCAAGCGACCGCCTGCTGTCGCTGGACGAGTGGGGCGTGACGACGACCCGTCGGCTGCTGACTCCACGCATCTCCTGAAAAGCCGGGGCGCGGCACTCCCCTAATCGTGCCGCGCCCCGTCCCCCCGCCTCCGCAGTGGCTAAACCGCCTCCACCTCCGGCAGCGTCCCGGTGCGGGCCGCCTTCGCGTACCAGTGGGCGCTGGACTTCGGCGTGCGTTCGAGCGTCGCGTAGTCCACGTACACCGCGCCGAAGCGCTTGCCGTAGCCGTAGGACCACTCGAAGTTGTCGAGCAGGGACCACAGGAAGTAGCCGCGGACGTCCGCGCCGTCGGCGATCGCGCGGCGGACCGCCGACAGGTGGCCGTGCAGGTAGGCGACGCGCTCGGGGTCGTGCACCCGGCCGTCCGAGTCGATCTTGTCGTCGTAGGCCGCGCCGTTCTCGGTGATGTACAGCGGCAGGCCCGGCGCCTCCCGGGTGTAGCGCATGATCAGCTCGTGCAGGCCGGTCGGGTCGATCGTCCAGCCCATCTCGGTGCGGTCGCCGGGCGTCTGGTGGAAGGCGACGTCGTCCGCGGCCGGCCAGGGGGAGTGGTCGCTGGAGCCGTGGCCGTCGGCGCGCGGGCCCCTCGCCGACGGGTCGGCCGCCGAGACCAGCGCGGGCGTGTAGTAGTTGAGGCCCAGCGCGTCCAGCGGCTGGTTGATCAGTGCCAGGTCGTCGTCGAGGACGTGGTCCCAGTCCGTGAGCTGCGCCGTCGCCACGTACAGCGACTCCGGGTACGCGCCGTGCAGGATCGGGCCGTGGAAGACGCCGTTGGCCAGGTCGTCGATCTTCCGGGCCGCCGCCAGGTCCGCCGGGCTCTGCGAAAGCGGCCTGACTACCGAGGAGTTGAGGCTGATCGCCACCTGGTTACGGGCCGGCATCACCGACCGCAGCGCGGACGTGCCCAGCCCGTGCGCCAGATTCAGATGGTGAGCGGCACGCAGGGATGCCGCCGGATCCGTACGGCCCGGGGCGTGCACCCCGGAGGCATAGCCGAGGAACGCGCTGCACCACGGCTCGTTGAGCGTCATCCACTGCTCGACCCGGTCGCCCAGTGCCTCGCCGACGATCTGCGCGTACTCCGCGAAACGGTACGCCGTGTCACGCTCCGGCCAGCCGCCCGCGTCCTCCAGCTCCTGCGGCAGATCCCAGTGGTAGAGCGTGACGGCCGGCTTGATGCCCTTGGACAGCAGCTCGTCGACCAGCCGGCGGTAGAAGTCCAGGCCCTTCTGGACGGCCGGACCCCGGCCGGTGGGCTGCACCCGCGACCACGAGACGGAGAACCGGTAGGCGCCCAGGCCCAGCTCCGCCATCAGCGCCACGTCCTCGCGGTAGCGGTGGTAGTGGTCGACAGCGATGTCACCGTGGTCGCCGCCGGCCGTCTTGCCCGGCGTATGGCTGAAGGTGTCCCAGATCGACGGTGTACGGCCGTCCTCCCGCACCGCACCCTCGATCTGGTACGCGGAGGTCGCCGCGCCCCAGAGGAAGGCGGGAGGGAAGGTCACCGCAGTGGCCGGGTTCTCGGAGTCAGGCATGGAAGCGCTCCCATTGGATGTTGGAGAGGCGAGGGGGGAGAGGGAGGAGGGGGGAGGAACAGGGGCCGGGGCGGCGCTGACCCGGCCCTCTGAAGAACGCTGGAAGGGCGCTGGAGGAACGGACGAGGGCGTCAGCCCTTGACGGCGCCCTGCATGATGCCGCCCACGATCTGCTTGCCGAAGATCGCGAAGACCAGCAGCAGCGGCAGCGTGCCGAGCAGCGCGCCCGCCATGATCAGGGACTGGTCGGGCGTGTAGCCGCGGCCCAGGCCCGCGATCGCGACCTGCACGGTCGGGTTGCCCATCTGCGTCAGCACCAGGAACGGCCACATGAAGTCGTTCCAGGTCTGCACGAACGTCAGCATCCCGAGCACGGCCATCGCCGGCCGGGCCGCCGGGAACACCACGTGCCACACCACCCGCCAGCTGCTCGCCCCGTCGACCCGGGCGGCCTCGATGATCTCGTCCGGCAGCGCCTGGATCAGGTACTGCCGCATGAAGAACACACCGAACGCGCTCACCAGCGAGGGGAAGATCACCGCCTGCAACTGGTCCGTCCAGTCGAGCTTGGCGACCATCATGTACAGCGGGATCACACTGAGCTGCGGCGGCACCATCATCGTGCCGATCACGATCAGCATCAGCGCGCCGCGGCCCTTGAACCGCAGCTTGGCGAAGGCGAAACCGGCGATCGTCGACAGGAAGACGATGGTCAGTGCCGAAGTACCCGCCACGATCGTGGTGTTGAAGAACGCCTCACCCAGGTTGGCGTCCTTCCAGGCGATCTCCAGCTTGTCGAACAGACCCGAGCCGAACCAGAACGGCGGCGGCGTCTGCGCGAGCCGCTGGTTGTCACGCGAGGCGGCGATCGCCGTCCACACCAGCGGGAACAGCGAGACGATCGTGAACACGATGAGGATCGCGTATGCGATCGGACCGCCGTGCAACTGCCCGCCGGCCCGTGCGGCCTTCGGCAGGCGCGGGCGTTTGGACTCCTTCACGGGCGCGCCGGGCGGCGGCGCGTCGGGGGGCGTCACAGTCGTCGTCACGGCCGGACCTCCTTAGCTACTGGCGCGCAGCCGGCGCGAGATGACGTAGTTGACGATGCCGATGACGATCAGGATGAGGAACATCGTCCAGGCGATGGCCGAGGCACGGCCCAGGTGGTGGGCGACCCAGCCCTGCTCGTACAGATACAGACCGAGCGTCTGGAACTGGTGCTCCGCGCCGCCGGAGGTGCCCTGGTTGGCGTCGAACAGCAGCGGCTCGCCGAAGACCTGGCTCGCGCCGATCGTCGACACGACACACGTGAACAGGATCGTCGGTCGCAGCGCCGGCAGCGTCACATGGATGAACTGCTGCCAGCGGTTGGCCCCGTCCAGGGCCGCGGACTCGTACAGGTCCTGCGGGATCGCCTGCATCGCGGCCAGGTAGATCAGCGTGTTGTAGCCGGTCCAGCGCCAGATGATGATCGTCGAGACGGCGATCTGCGAGAACCACTTGTCGTTCTGCCAGTCGACCGGGTTGATGCCGACCATGTCGAGCGCCCAGTTGATCATGCCGTAGTCACGGCCGAAGAGCAGCACGAACACCAGCGAGGCCGCGGCGATCGACGTCGCGTACGGGGCGAGCATCGCGACCCGGAAGAAGGTCGAGGCCCGCAGCTTGTAGTTGAGGATGTGGGCGATGCCCATCGCCATCAGCAGCTGCGGGACGGTGGAGATGATGCCGATGGTCAGGGTGTTCTTCGCCGCGTTCCAGAAGAACTCGTCGTCGAAGATGCGGGTGTAGTTGCGCAGTCCGACCCAGTCCATGTCGGTCGGCGCGGTCAGCTCCACCTGGTGCAGCGAGGCCCAGCCCGTGTAGATGAGCGGGAACAGGCCGAACGCGATGAACAGCAGGAAGAACGGAGACACGAAGGCGTACGGGCTCCAGCGGATGTCCCGCTGCCAGCGGCGGGACAGCCGGTCCCGGCGCCGCCGTTCCTTCTCCAGGGACACGGGGTCCGCGGGCGGGCGGCCCGGGGCCGCGCCCCCCTCGGCGGGGGGCGCGGCGGTGTCGTGGCGGGTGGCCATACGGGTCACTGGTCCAGCTTGTTGTCGATGGTCTTGATGGCGGAGTCCCAGGCCTCCTCGGCCGACTTGCCCTTCGTCACCAGGATCACGCCGTTGTCCGTCAGGCCCTGCATGATGATCTGGTCCTTCGGGCCGATCACCTGGACCGGGGCGGTCTTGGCGGCCTCCGCGAAGATCGAGCCGATCTGCTGGTCACCGGTCATCTCGTTCTTGGCGCCCGTCACTTCGGGCATGGTGTAGGCGGACGGGGCGCTCGGGAAGCTGCCCTGCACCTTGAACAGCTTCGCCTGCTGCTCCGGCGCGGTCAGCCAGGTCACGAACTTCTGGGCTTCCTTCACGTTCTTGCCGCTCTTCGGCACGGTGAGGAAGGTGCCGCCCCAGTTGCCGCCCTTGGGCGCGGTGGCCACGGCCCACTTGCCGGCCGCGTCCGGCTTCGAGTAGCCCTTGATCGTGCCGAGCATCCACGGCGGGCAGGCGATGGCGGCGAACTTGTTGTTGGCGATCGAGGAGTTCCAGCCCGGCTGGAACTGCGTCTGCGACTGGACGAGGCCCTTCTCGGCGGCCTCCGCGGTCAGGTCGAAGGCGGCTTTGACGGCCGGGTTGGTCTTGTAGATGACCTTCCCGGAGGCGTCGTAGAACTTCTCCTTCTCGCTGCCCAGGATCGCCTGGATCAGACCGCCGGGGGAGTCCATGAAGAAGGTGCCCTTGGGGGCCTTCGACTTGTAGCGCTCGCCGGCCTTGACGAGCTTGGCCCAGTCGCCGGCCCACAGCTTGCCGACCTCGGCCGGCTCGGTGGGCAGCCCGGCCTGCTTGAAGAGGTCCGTGCGGTAACAGATCGCCATCGGGCCGACGTCGGTGCCGAGACCGATGGTCCTGCCGTCCTTGGTGGTGGCCTGCTGCCACTTCCAGGGCAGCCACTTGTTCTTGTCCACGCCCGGAGCCTTGGACATGTCCTCGAGCTTGTCGGCCTGGGTGGCCGTGACCTCGGCGATGTTGGCGACTTCGACGGCCTGGACGTCCAGCAGACCGCTGTTGGTGGTGAGGTGGTTCAGCAGGGCCGGGTAGTAGTTCTCGTTCCGCTGGACGGCGTTCTCGGCGATCTTGATCTTCGGGTTGAGCTTCTCGTACTCGGCATAGAGGCCGGCCTCCTTGAAGCCCATGGTGCCGAAGAGCCCCACCGAGATCGTGGTCTTGCCGCCACTGTCGCCGCTGCCGCCGCCCGACGAGGAGCTGTCGTCGCCGCCGTCGTCGGCACAGCCGGCCAGCAGCCCGGCGCCCAGCGACGCGGCGGCCGCGAGGACCATCGCCTTGCGGGCGGTTCGGATGCGTGCTCGCATGTCGTCCTCCTGTTGCCCTGACGTGCCGACCCCCCGGCCAACTGCATTGTTGGGCCCGTTTTCACTCGCTGCGGCTCGGGCGGGGAACGTGCGGGTTGTGTATGTGTCAGGTACCGTGGGAGCGCTCCCATCAGTGATGTGTTGAAGGTTCTCCGGTCGCGGCGGGGGTGTCAAGGGACCGGACAGCGAGAGATGCGTTCAGTTATCGGGACGTTAACTGGACCCGGGCGGCAGTCCCTTGCGGCCCCCGGCGACGGTATCCAGCCAGTCGGACCGGCTCGCCGGGCGAAGCGGAAGCCCGGGGGCGGTGGGCCTCGGTAGCGGTCACTACAGCTGACAAGCCTGTTAAATTCCAGGCCAGCCGCAGAGTGCGGGTGTGGACGGGAAGGCGGAGCCCATGGCAAGCCACGGAGCGCGGGGCCGAAGCGGTGGCCGGCCCACCCTCGAAGAGGTGGCGGCGCGCGCCGGTGTCGGCCGCGGCACGGTGTCCCGGGTGATCAACGGCTCGCCCCGGGTCAGCGACGCGACCCGCGCGGCCGTCGAGGCGGCCGTCGCGGAGCTCGGCTACGTCCCGAACACCGCGGCCCGGGCCCTGGCCGCCAACCGCACGGACGCGATCGCCCTGGTCGTGCCCGAGCCGGAGACCCGGTTCTTCGCGGAGCCGTACTTCTCGGACATGCTGAAGGGCGTCGGGGCGGAGCTGTCCGACACGGAGATGCAGCTGCTGCTGATCTTCGCGGGCAGCGACAAGGAACGCCGCCGCCTCGCCCAGTACCTGGCCGCCCACCGGGTGGACGGCGTCCTGCTGGTCTCGGTCCACGCGGACGATCCGCTGCCCGACCTGCTGGCCCAGCTGGACATCCCGGCGGTGATCAGCGGCCCGCGATCGGCGGCGGAGACCCTGCCGTCGGTCGACTCCGACAACTACGGCGGCGCCCGCCAGGCCGTCGAGCACCTGCTGTCCCGCGGCCGCCGCCGGGTCGCCCACATCACCGGCCGCCTCGATGTCTACGGCGCCCAGCGCCGTATCGACGGCTACCGCGACGCCCTGAGCGACGCGGGCCACGAGGTGGACGAGGCGCTGATCGAGGCGGGCGACTTCTCGGAGGAGGGCGGCAGCCGTGCCATGGCGGCACTGCTGGAGCGCCGTCCCGACCTGGACGCGGTCTTCGCCGCCTCCGACGTCACCGCGGCCGGTGCCCGCCAGGCGCTGCGCGAGGCGGGGCGCCGCATCCCCGACGACGTGGCGCTCGTCGGCTACGACGACTCCGCCATCGCCCGCCATCTGGACCCGCCCCTCACCAGCGTCCGCCAGCCCATAGATGAGATGGGCCGCCGGATGATCGACCTCCTCCTCACGGAGGTCGCCGACCGCCGCCCGCTGGCGTCCCGGGGGCTGGACCGACGGCAGGTCGTCCTCGCCACGGAGCTGGTGCCCCGGTCGTCGTCGTGACGCCGCACCCCCTGCTGGACATCGCCGAGGTCACCCGGACCGAGCCGTACCTGCGCACGGTGGGCGAGGTCTTCCGGGCCTTCCGCGACCAGGACTCGGGCTGTGTGTCGTACGGGGTCCGGCTCGCCGACGGGGAACGCTGGTTCGTGAAGGAGGCGACGACCGACGCCGCCCAGCACGCGATGAACCGCGCCCGGGCCTTCCACCGGGCGGTACGGCATCCGGTGATCGTCCCCCAGCCGCACCGGTTCGCGACGGGCGACGGGCGCACGGCGGTGGTGATGCCCTGGCGCCACGGGGAGCTTTTGTACTCGCCCGCGCGGCTACGGCACGCAGGCCCCCTGGCCCGCTTCCAAGCCCTCCCCGTGCCCCAGGTCCTGCGCGCCGTCGACCATCTCCTGGACGCCCACCTGGCGGTGGAGGCCGCGGGCTTCGTCGCCGTCGACCTCTACGACGGCGCGTTCCTCTACGACTTCGACGCCGGCGAACTCCACCTGATCGACCTCGACGAGTACCGCCCGGGCCCGTTCGTGCTCCAGGCGGACCGCCTGCCCGGCTCGCGGCGCTTCATGGCCCCGGAGGAATGCCGACGCGGTTCGACGATCGACACCCGCACCACCGTGCACGCCCTGGGCCGCGCCATCCGCCTCCTGATGTACACGGCCGGCGAGGAGCCGACCTGGCGAGGAACGGCGGCCCAGCTGCCGCTCGTGGAACGGGCCACGCGCACGGACCCGGCCGAACGCTTCACGTCCGTGGCGGAGTTGACCGCGGCGTGGCGGCGCTCGGCACGCGGCGCCCCGGACAACGCCGCATGACATCCACCGCGTCCGGCACGAACACCCACCGCCGAAACGCCTCCTGAAGCTCCTGCTCCCCGACCCACCCGTGCCAGGCGATCTCGGCCGGGTCAGGCCGGAGCGGCTCGGTGACGACGGCCTCATGCACACCGAGCCAGTACGGACTGATCGCCCCTCGGCACAGGAACTTGAAGACGAACCGCACCGCCACCCGGACCCCAAGCTCCTCGGCCAGCTCCCGGGCCGCGGCCTCCTCGTACGCCTCCCCGACTCCGGCGGCCCCGCCCACCAGCCAGTCGTAGTGGCCCGGGAACCGGGACACGTGCTCCGGCCTCCGGTACACCAGCACACGTCCCTGCGCATCACGGCAGACCGTGGTCGCGACCCGGTGCAGCCAGCCGTGCCGGATCGCCTCGTCCCGGTCGACCACGCCGGTCACCCGGTCCTGCTCGTCGACCCGCTCCACCAGCTCACCCATGGCGTCACGATCGCACGGAGGGACGGTCACGCTCTCGCCACCGCCAATCCACCGTCCATACCGCCGACCGTAACTGCGGTCGCTGTCCAGCCTCGGACCGGCGCGCAAAAAGCTTCAGCCGGTGGCTTCGACATGAAGCCACCGGCTGATTACTCAGGGTGAGTGACGGGACTCGAACCCGCGGCATCCTGGACCACAACCAGGTGCTCTACCAGCTGAGCTACACCCACCATGACCGGCTTGGAGGTCAGTGATTTCCCCGACCGGCCGAGAAAAAGTGTACAGGGTCCGAAGGGGTGCTCGCGCCCGGCTTTCGCGGCGCCCCTCCGCGGGCCCCAGGCACGGCTACTGGGCAGGCAGAACGTGCTTCGCTGCGATCTTCTTCGCGGTGTCCGAGTCGGGCCCGGGCTGTGGGACGAAGACGGCCTCGCGGTAGTAGCGCAGTTCCGCGATGGATTCGCGGATGTCGGCGAGCGCCCGGTGGTTGCCGTTCTTCTGCGGGCTGTTGAAGTACGCCCGCGGGTACCAGCGGCGGGCCAGCTCCTTGATCGACGACACGTCGACGATCCGGTAGTGCAGGTAGTCCTCCAGCGTCGGCATGTCGCGCAGCAGGAAGCCGCGGTCCGTGCCGACGGAGTTGCCGCACAGCGGGGCCTTGCCCGGCTCCTTGACGAACTCCCTGACGTACGTCAGGACCTGCTCCTCGGCGTCCTTCAGCGTCGTGCCGTCGGGCAGCTCCGTGAGCAGCCCGGACGCGGTGTGCATCTGACGCACCACATCCGGCATCGTCTCCAGCGCCCGGTCCGGCGGCCGGATGACGATGTCCACGCCCTCGCCGAGCACGTTCAGCTCGGAGTCGGTGACGAGGGCGGCCACCTCGATGAGCGCGTCGTCCGACAGCGAGAGGCCGGTCATCTCGCAGTCGATCCACACCATGCGATCGTTCATGTGTCTAACCTTACGGTGAGCCGCCCCGGGCTGAGCCGACTGTGCGGTGACCTTGTGGCCAAAGGCGCACCTGCCCGGCGCACCGCCTCGTAGCCGAGGGGTGCACCTGCCCCGAACGGCGCCGGGCCCGCGCGGAGAATTTCCTCCACGCGGGCCCGGTCACCGGCTCACATCACGTCGCGCTGCGCTGCCCCGGCAGACTCGCCCGGCTCGGCACGTACGCCTCCCGGCCGTTGTCCGACGCGGTCGACGCCGACGCGGACATGGCCGGGGACGATCCGACCGCGCTCGCCGCCGCCGTACGGCGGGACTGGGGCGGGACGGGGTGCTCCGGGTGCAGCGAGGCGGGCGGCTGGCCCTGCTGGCCGGGATGCCCCCCGTGGCCCGGCATGCCGGACCCCGGTCCGCCCTGGGCGGCCTCGGTGTCCTGCGGCCGCTCGCCCTGTGGGCGACGGGCGCGGTACGCCGCCCGGTACGCGGCCGGCGACGAGCCCAGCTGGCGGCGGAAGTGCCCGCGCAGGGCGACCGGCGACCGGAAGCCGCAGCGCCCGGCCACCTCGTCCACCGAGTAGTCCGACGTCTCCAGCAGGCGCTGCGCCTGGAGCACCCGCTGCGTGATCAGCCACTGCAACGGGGCACTCCCGGTCAGGGAGCGGAAGCGGCGGTCGAACGTACGACGGCTCATGTACGCGCGTGCCGCCAGCGTCTCCACGTCGAACTGTTCGTGGAGGTGCTCCAGCGCCCAGGCGACGACCTCGGCGAGCGGGTCGGCGCCGATCTCCTCTGGTAAAGACCTGTCGAGGTAGCGCTCCTGACCGCCGCTTCGGCGCGGGGGCACGACGAGGCGCCGGGCCAGGGCCCCTGCCGCCTCGTTGCCGTGGTCCGTGCGCACGATGTGCAGGCACAGGTCGATGCCCGCGGCCGTGCCGGCCGACGTCAGCACGTCGCCGTCGTCGACGAACAGCTCCCGCGGATCGACGTGCACCGACGGATAGCGTTTCGCCAGGGTCGGCGCGTACATCCAGTGTGTCGTCGCGGGCCGGCCGTCCAGCAGGCCCGCCGCCGCGAGGACGAAGGCGCCGGTGCACAGCCCGACGATGCGGGCGCCCTCCTCGTGTGCCCGGCGCAGCGCGTCGAGCGCGTCGTCCGGTGGCGGGGAAGTGATCGAACGCCAGGCCGGTACGACGACCGTGCCTGCGCGCGAGATCGCTTCCAGGCCATGCGGTGTGCTGAGTTCGAGGCCCCCTGTGGTCCGCAGTGGGCCGTCCTCGCCGCCGCACACCAGCAGTCGGTAGCGCGGTACGCCGGCGTCCTGGCGGTCGATCCCGAACACCGACAACGGTATGGAACTCTCGAAGATGGGGCCGCCGCTGAACAGCAGCACCGCGACGATCTCCTTGCGACGTCGCCCGGAAAGCTTCCGGGTCGCGGCTTCCGGCGCGGCAGTGGAGTCGTGGCTCATACTGCTAAGCCCCCCTCGGTGGTCGCGGCTCCTCGGTTGTGTCGCTCCTGCACGTTTCCCCTCGGTCCTGCACGAGTCCCCCGCCGTAGACAGTCAAGATCGAATCTACTGTGTCCCGTTGCGCCGCAGTGGCCGGATCGGCACTCGGCACATTGTCGACTTGGCAACTTGGCGTGAAGCATTCGATCACGAAGCGTTGCACTCGTGGGGCGTGCAGGGAAGTGCGCCTTGTCGCAGTGGCCAATCCGCGTAGGGTGCGCAGCACCCGCGAGGCCCTTTCCGTGCAGGTGGAACGGGGGTTGGGGGGTGGTCGGGGAGGGGGAGGCGCGGGTGTGAGAAGTTGGCTGAAAAGCAGCGTGCGCGTGCACGGAAACCGGTCAGCCGACCGGTGTATCCCCGCCAGTGTGTCGTCCGCCACGGTGCGACCCCGTTCCGGTGCGGTGGTGCCGGCCCCGGTGGGGCGCCCGGTCCTCGGCCGCCAGCCGGGCCGCGCCCCGCTCCGACTGGCGCAGCAGGACCCGGCAGGCGCCCGTGACGGCCGCGAGCCCGAGGGCCGTGCCGACGGCGCCGGCCAGGGAGGCGCCGTAGCCGAGCAGCACGACCGGGACGAGCAGGCAGCTGAACGCCGCCCAGCGGACCACGTCCGTCGCGGAATCCCGCGGCGGCGGGGTCGCGCGGTCCGCCTCGGAGGCGGGGCGAGGTCCGGGCATGCGTGCTCCCTGTGGCGTGACTCACGGAGTTCAACGCGTGGCCGGTGAGCAGGTCACTGTGTGACCGGACCACCCTCCACGCGTAAGTGAATCCCGTGCAAACCGCCTGTACAGCGCAGCAACCATTGCGTTACGGGCGTCGCCTCGTGCATGCTCCCTGGAACCCGCACGCACGGCGGGCGGGATCTGGGCTAAGGAGGCGTGCCGCCGTACCCTTGGGGGTATGGGGTTGGGAAGACCATTCCCGGACACAGCTCCGCCGCACATGTTGTCCCACCCATAAAGGATCACAACGCCGAGACAGCCATGGCCGGTCACGAATTCTTCGAACCCGCGGACCGCAAGCGGCCCGTCGCCGATCCCACGGCGGCCGAGCCCCTGGCGGCGGAAGAGCCACGCCACTCCTGCGATCCCGCCTTCAAGCACGGGGTCGTCGTCGGCTTCGACGGCTCCACGTCCAGTGAGCGCGCCCTGGCGTACGCGATCGGCATGGCCCGTCGCTCCGGGTCGGGCCTGATCATCGTCCACGTCGCCAACCGGCTGCCGACCACCGTGTGGGCCGGCTGCGAGCCGCCCGTGTTCGTGGACGTGCCGGACCACCGGACCGAGGTGCTCGGTCTTGAGCTGGCCTGCGCGGACTACCTCGCCGAAGTGCCCTGGATCCTGGTCGAGCGCGGCGGCGACATCTGCCACGAACTCGAAGAGGTCGGCCGGGAGTACGAGGCCGACGCGATCGTCGTCGGGTCGACCCACGGTCTCGTCGGGCGGATCTTCGGCTCCGTCGCCGGGCGGCTGGCCAAGCGGGCGAAGCGGCCCGTCATCGTCATTCCTTGAGTGCCAACTCCCTTGCTCCCCCTGTGCGGTGCGTAAATGTACTCGCGCGTAGAGGTGTTTGTGCCCTTGTGAAGGGCATATACGGGACACCGCGCGACTGCACATGCACGAAGGGAGCCCGCCGTGGACAAAGACGTCTCCGCGGGAAGCGGAATCACCACCGTGGTCGGCCGACTCGCCCTGGGCATCACCCTGTTGGCCTTCGGGCTGGGGCATACCGCTGCCATCGACGGGGTGTCGGCTGCTGACGCCGTGTCAATCGCCCAGTACGTGGGCGGTATTGCCCTCTTCGCCGCCGGGCTGATGGCCCTGCGGGGCGGGGACTCCGTCGGTGGAACGGCGTTCTCGGTGCTCGGGGCGCTGTGGTTCACGTGGGCCGTGTCGGCGGGTGCCGCCGGCAACGAGGCAGGGTTCTTCCTGCTGTTGTTCGCCCTCGTGGTGCTGTCTCTGACGCTTGCGGGCGGGGAGCAGCTCGGTCAGGTGGTCCACGGGCTGTTCTTCGTCGCCCTGTTGCTCATGGCGATCGCCGAGTTCGCCGGTAACGACGGGTTCGCCACGGTGGGCGGGTGGTTCGCCGTCGCTGCGGGGGCAGTGGCGTGGTACGCGGCCACTGCGGCGCTCGCGCACTGGCCCACGGTGCTTCCGCGACGCGCTGCCGACCGGGGAGTGACGGCTACCGGTTAGCCGCGCAGGCCGGGGAGTTGGGCGGCTTCCCGGTGCTGAAAACGGACCCCCTGTGCTTTGGGCTGCACGTGGGGGTCCGTCCTCTTGTGTGGCCTGTGCGGGTGCGTGGGGGTTGTTCGCGCAGTTCCCCGCGCCCCTAAAAGAGGGGCACTACTCCACCGTTACCGACTTGGCCAGGTTCCTCGGCTTGTCGATGTCCCGTCCGAGCGCCAGGGCCGTGTGGTACGCCAGGAGTTGGAGGGGGAGGCCCATCAGGATGGGGTCGAGTTCGTCCTCGTTCTTGGGGACGACGATGGTTTCGTCGGCCTTCTCCTGGTGCTGGTGGGCCACCGCGAGGATCTTGCCGCTGCGGGCCTTGATCTCCTCCAGGGCGGCGCGGTTCTTCTCCAGGAGGTCGTCGTCGGGGACGATCGCGACCGTCGGGAGGGCGGGCTCGATCAGGGCCAGGGGGCCGTGCTTGAGCTCGGAGGCGGGGTAGGCCTCGGCGTGGATGTAGGAGACCTCCTTGAGCTTCAGGGAGGCCTCGCGGGCCACCGGGTAGCCCCGCACCCGGCCGATGAAGAGCATCGAGCGGGCCTCGGCGAACTGGAGGGCCAGCTTCTTGACGTCCTCCTCGTGCTCCATGATCTCGGCGATCTGGGCGGGCAGCTTGCGCAGGCCCTCGATGATCCGCTTGCCGTCGCGGACCGACAGGTCGCGGGTGCGGCCAAGGTGGAGGGCGAGGAGCGCGAAGGCGACCGTGGTGTTGGTGAAGCACTTGGTGGAGACCACGCAGACCTCCGGGCCCGCGTGGACGTAGATGCCGCCGTCGGCCTCGCGGGCGATCGCGGAGCCGACCACGTTCACCACGCCCAGGACCCGTGCGCCCTTGCGCTTCAGTTCCTGCACGGCGGCGAGGACGTCGTAGGTCTCGCCGGACTGGGAGACGGCGACGTAGAGGGTGTCGGGGTCGACGACCGCGTTGCGGTAGCGGAACTCCGAGGCCGGCTCGGCGTCGGCGGGGATGCGGGCCAGCTCCTCGATCATCTGGGCGCCGATCATGCCCGCGTGGTAGGAGGTGCCACAGCCGAGGATCTTCACGCGGCGGATCCGGCGGGCCTCGCGGGCGTCGAGGTTGAGGCCGCCCAGGTGCACGGTGGAGAAGCGGTCGTCGATGCGGCCGCGCAGCACGCGGTCCACGGCGTCGGCCTGCTCGTGGATCTCCTTGTGCATATAGGTGTCGTGGCCGCCCATGTCGTACGAGGCGGCCTCCCACTCGACGGTGGTGGGCTCCGCGGTGGTGCGGGTGCCCTCCGTCGTGTACGTGCGGAAGTCGTCGGCCTTCAGGGTGGCCATCTCGCCGTCGTCCAGCGTGACTATCTGGCGGGTGTGGGCGACCAGCGCGGCGATGTCCGAGGCGACGAACATCTCCTTCTCGCCGATGCCGAGGACGACCGGGGAGCCGTTGCGGGCGACGACGATCCGGTCGGGGAAGTCGGCGTGCAGCACGGCGATGCCGTAGGTGCCCTCGATCAGCCGGAGGGTCTCGCGGACCTTGTCCTCCAGCTTGGTGGCCTGCGAGCGGGCGATGAGGTGGGTGAGGACCTCGGTGTCGGTCTCGGAGAGGAACTCGACGCCGTCCGCCTCCAGCTTGCGGCGCAGGTCGGAGGCGTTGTCGATGATGCCGTTGTGGACGACCGCGACCTTGCCCTCGGCGTCCAGGTGCGGGTGGGCGTTGACGTCGGAGGGGGCGCCGTGGGTGGCCCAGCGGGTGTGGGCGATGCCGGTCGTGCCCTTGAAGCGGGCCGGGACCTTGGCCTCCAGATCGCGGACGCGGCCCTTGGCCTTGACCATCTTCAGGCCGGAGGCCTTCGGGGACGTGATGACGACGCCCGCGGAGTCGTACCCGCGGTACTCCAGGCGCTGGAGGCCCTCCAGGAGGAGGGGAGCGACGTCACGCTTCCCGATGTAACCGACGATTCCGCACATATATACGCATTCCTAGCCGTAGACGATGCGCCGCAGCTGCCGGAGCGAGAGCTCCGGCGGTGCCACCGCGCGGTATTTGAGATCCGCCTCGATCCGCTCGAAGATCGCCGCGTTCACCAGGCCCTGGGCCTGGAGCTCGCGGTGGCGGCGACGGACGTACTCCTCGGTCGTCTCGTCGAAGTAGGCGAGCACGTCCTGGATCACGCGCAGCGCCTCGCCCCGGCTGAGGGGCGTGGACCGCGTCAGATGATCAACGAGTTCGTCGTGCACTCGGTAGATCCTGGGGTACCGGCGGCGCTTTCGCAAGAATTCTGCCCGGTTTCGGGCACAGTCACCGTGGGGTTTCTTTGGGAGAACGTTGAACCCGTCATGAGTGCTTGTTCGTGCGGCGTCCATCGGGTGGCCGGTACCCCGTTGCCCGAGGCGTCGATTTTTGGACGCCATGGACATTCCTCGTATGGGCGTACCCGAGCGGCTCGCCGAGCGCATGAGCATGGCCGAGCAGCACGAGTACCTGCGCGCCAGGTTCTCCCGGCGCTCGATGATCAGAGGCGGTGCCGTCACGGTCGGTGCCGTCGTGGGTGGCGCCTTCGTGCCGGGTGCCACCGCCCAGGCGGCCGTACCGACCGCCCGCACCGCCCCCGCCACCGAGACCGTCGACGGCGCCCTCGTCGCCCCCTTCGGCCGCCACCTCGCCTACGGCACCGACCCGCGCACGGAGATGACCGTCTCCTGGCAGGTCCCGGTGGCCGTCAGGAAGCCGTTCATCCGGATCGGCGCCCACCCCACGGACCTCTCCCGGAAGATCGACGCCGAGGTCCGCACACTCTTCACGCCGGCAGGTGTCGGCGCGAGCGGCAACCACACCCAGTACTACGTCCACGCCAAGCTGACCCACCTGCGCCCGGGCCGGACGTACTACTACGGCGTCGGCCACCAGGGCTTCGACCCGGCCGAACCCCACCTGCTGGGCACCCTCGGCACCTTCACCACCGCCCCCGCGCACAAGGCACCCTTCACCTTCACGGCCTTCGGCGACGAGGGCGTCAGCTACCACGCGCTCGCCAACAACAGCCTGCTCCTCGGCCAGAACCCGGCCTTCCATCTGCACGCCGGCGACATCGCGTACGGCGACCCGACCGGCCAGGGCAGGACCGACGACACCGGCTTCGACTCGCGCGTGTGGGACCAGTTCCTCGCCCAGACCGAGTCCGTCGCCAAGTCCGTCCCGTGGATGCCCGCCTACGGCAACCACGACATGGAGGCCTGGTACTCGCCGAGCGGCTACGGAGGCGAGGAGGCCCGCTGGACCCTCCCGGACAACGGCCCCGACAAGAAGAACCTCCCGGGCGTCTACTCCTTCGTCCACGGCAACACGGCGGTCATCTCGCTCGACGCCAACGACATCTCCTTCGAGATCCCGGCCAACCTCGGCATCTCCGGCGGTACCCAGACCAAGTGGCTGGAGGCTCAGCTCAAGAAGTACCGGGCCGCGCACGACATCGACTTCATCGTGGTGTTCTTCCACCACTGCGCCTACTGCACCTCCACCTCCCACGCCTCCGAGGGCGGGGTCCGGCAGGAGTGGGTGCCGCTGTTCGAGAAGTACACCGTGGACCTGGTCATCAACGGCCATAACCACCAGTACGAGCGCACCGACGTCATCAAGGGCGGCAAGGTCACCAAGAAGCTGCCGATCGGCGGCACGGCCTACCCCGAGACCGACGGCGTGGTGTACGTGACGGCCGGTGCGGCGGGCCGCAGCCTCTACGCGTTCAGCGCCCCGCTGTCGTACGAGGGCAACGAGCACGACGTCGACTCCGTGGCCTCGTTCGTCAACGTCAAGGGCGGCAAGCAGAACGAGACCGTCACCTGGTCCCGGGTGCGCTACCTCGACTACTCCTTCCTGCGCGTGGACGTCGCCCCCGCGTCGAAGGGACGCCTGGCCACGCTCACGGTGCGCGGCATCGCCGAGACCGGTGACCAGGTGGACCACTTCACGGTGGCGCGCCGGGCGAAGTAGCGCCCCGAGGCTGCTGCATCCGCTTGAGGATCGCCTGCTTGGCCAGCGACAACTCGTTGTCCGTCGGCACGCCCGTGCGGTGCAGCTCACCGAGCTCGCGCAGGCGGCGCAGCAAGGCGTCGTGATCGTCCCCGGCGGACGCGACCGGAGGAGAAGGCAGTTCCGGTCGCGCGTCCACCACGTCGCCGGCGGCCCGGGCCGGGTGCGGAAGCCTGGCCTGGACCGCCGCCGCGACCAGCGCCGTCAGCGGATCCTTCTTGAAGCCCCACAGCTCCACGGCGTTGGGGTCGTACCCGGGCGGGGCCTCGGTCGCCGCGTTCCGCACGGTGAAGCGCAGGTAGCCGTTCTCCAGGCCGGCCGCCGGCTGCCACTGCCACGCCCGTGATGTCGGTGAGCGCGAGCGTGCGGGCACCGGCGGCGGCCTTGGCGTCCTCCGTCTTCCAGTTCCACTCCAGGCGTATGCGCTCGCCGTCGAATCCGGCGATGCCCGTCTCCGGCGGAGACCGACAGCGGCACGGCGGATCCTGGCAGCAGGTACTCGTCGACGGGTTCGCTCGGCACCTGGTCCAGGAGCAGCGCGTTGCGGACCTCCTCCGTGAAGTACTCGGCGACGCCGTAGCGGTCGGACTCCACGATCAGCTGGTACGGGTCGTGGGCCTCGGTGAGCCGGCCGCCCGTGGCGTGGTGTTGGGGCCCCCGCCGTTCAGGCACTGACGTTCTTGTCCCGCCCGGGGGTAGGAGGCGGGGGGCCGCCGTGACCGTCCCCGCCATGACCCCCGTGGTCATCAGCCGCAGGGCGTCGCCGTCGAAGGCCCAGCTGCCGTCCTTCTGGATGATTTCCGCAGTGGGGTGGATTGTTCCACCCGTCTCACTGTTACCGGTGCCACCGGCACCATCGGTAGTCACGTCGTCCGTCTGCTCACCGAGCGGGGCGTGCCGTTCCGGGCGATGTCCCGCCGCGAGCGGCCCGGCGGGGTGCGGGCCGACTTCGACGACCCGGCGTCGCTGGCGCGCGCGGTGGCCGACGTCGACACGGTCTTCCTCGTAACCGTGCCCCCCCGTGCCGACCGCGGACCACGACATCGCCCTGGTGACGGCCGCGCGGGCGGCGGGCGTCCGTAAGATCGTCAAGCTGTCCGCCATCGGCAGCGGCGAGCGGTTCGACGGGGCGACCGTCGGCGCGTGGCACCTCGCCGCGGAGGAGGCGATCGAGGCGAGCGGGCTCGTGTGGACGATGCTCCGCCCGCCGAGCTTCGCCTCGAACTTCTTGTGGTACCGGGCGCTGGTCCAGGCCGGAGAGCCGATCCCGAACCTGGCTGGCGACTCCCAGCAGGCCCTCGTCGACCCGAGGGACGTGGCTGCGGTCGCCGTGGCCGCCATGACCAGCGATACGCACGACGGGCAGCGGTACGACCTGACCGGGCCCAAGCTGCTGACGTTCGCAGACCAGGCGGCGATTCTGGAGTGCGTGCTGGAACGGCCGGTCAAGATCACCGACATGAACGCGCTCGACCAGTTGCCTGCTGGGATGAGCCGACCGCGCACCGCGTCCGCGGCCTGCCGGTCCGACAGGCCCTCGGTGAACTGCATGGCATGACCGAGACGAGCGCCAGTCTGCCGGGCGACCGCGCCGGCTTCCCCCTACTCGGACACAGCCCGGCGAAGTCCGTGTCCAAGAACAACTCGCCCAGCTCATCACGGATCCGCATCCCCAGGCTGCCCTTCGGAAAGGCAGCCCGCGCCACCCGGCCCGTCTCCTCCGGAACCCCGTCGATCTTCCTGACGTGCAACGACACCGACACCCTCCCCGAACACAACGTCGGCCTTCACGACCACAACGGGTCGTGAAGGCCGACGTCACGATGAGCCCCGGGATTCGCCAACAGTGTCGACCGTGCACCGGGAGTGCCCGTCTGCTCGTGGGTCAGAACCCGGCGATCGGGTTCTTCAGGGTGCCGACCAGCTGGAGGGCGCCGGACGGGTCCGACAGGTCCACCATCTGTTCGTTGTTGCGCAGTTGGAGGCGGTTGAGGCAGGACAGCGCGAACTCGGGGGCGAACATGTCGTACTGCTTGAACTTGTCGGCGAGTCCGGGCATCGACTCCTGGTACTCGCGGGTGACCTCCGCGACCGTGCGCCAGAAGCCGTCCTCCTCCAGGATGCCCTCGGAGGCGAGGTTCGCCGCGAGGAAGCGGAAGAAGCAGTCGAAGACGTCCGTGAAGATCGACAGGAGTTTCTTGTCCTCAGGGACCTCCACGCGCAGCCGCTCCACCGTCGGCGGCAGCACCGCGTCCGGGTCCATGACGGCGATCTCCTCGGCGATGTCCTTGTAGATCGCGCGCTGCACGACCCCGTCCTTCAGCACCAGGATGACGTTCTCGCCGTGCGGCATGAAGACCAGGTCGTAGGCGTAGAAGCTGTGGAGCAGCGGAGTGAAGTACGCGCGGAGGTAGCGGCGCAGCCACTCCTTCGGGGTGAGGCCCGACTGCGCGATCAGCGCGCCCGCGACGGACGCCCCCTGGTGGTCGACATGGACCAGGGACGCCATGGTGGCCAGGGACTCGCCGTCCTTCAGGGACGGCACCGGGCTCTCCCGCCACAGCGCGGCCAGCATCTTGCGGTACGGCGAGTAGCGGTCCGTCGCCTTCTCGTACTCCAGGTGCCGGTAGCCGACGGCGGCGCGCTCCCGGATGATCGACAGGCCGGTCGACTTCAGGACCTCGTCGTTGTCGATGAGCTGGGCCAGCCAGTCGTTGATCGCGGGGGTGGCCTCCATGTACGCGGCCGACAGCCCGCGCATGAAGCCCATGTTGATGACGGACAAGGCCGTCTTCACGTAGTGCTTCTCGGGGCTGGACCGGTTGAAGAAGGTCCGGATGGACTGCTGGGCCAGGTACTCGTCGTCGCCCTCGCCCAGGCACACGAGGTGCCCCCGGGCGACCTCGGCGGCGAAGGTGACGGTGAGTTTGTTCCACCACTGCCAGGGGTGGACGGGGATGAGGAGGTAGTCGGCCGGGTCCAGGTCCTGGTCGCGCAGGACGCCGTGGAAGCGCTGGACGGTCTCCTCTCCCAGCTCCTCGCGCAGGAAGGACTCGTACTCGATGCCGACACCGGCCGTGAACGCCGCCCGCGAGCGGTGGGCGGCCAGCCACACCAGGCGGACCGGGCTCGCCGTCTCCGGCGCGTACGACAGGTACTCGTGGATGCCGAAGCCGAGCCGGCCGTTGTTGGCCACGAAGCAGGGGTGGCCCTCGGTCATGCCGGTCTCGATGGTCTGGAAGTCGCCGCGTGCCAGCTCGGCGGCCGTCGTCTTCGGCTTGGTGAGCTTGTAGCAGGTGCCCGAGAGGGTGGAGGAGATCTCCTCCAGGTAGACCGGCAGGATGTCGTCGCTCAGGCCCAGCGACTTCTGCATCTCGAGAAAGAAGTCCAGGGCGGCAAGCGGGAGTTCGGAGCCGTCCCGGTGACGGGTGATCGAGTCGGCGTCGACCTGCCAGTGGTCGAGGGCGCGGATCGTGGCCGTGAAGGTGTACCGCGTCAGGCCGTCGTCGCTGCGGACGACGTACGCGCCGTCACCGGTGGCCTCCGGCGTGATGAGCCGCTCGTGCGCGAACTCGGCGAGTGCCTTGCGGATCAGGAGGCGGTTGGCCCGCGCCCAGCGGTGGGGGGACAGATGCGCTACGGCGTGGGACAGGGTCATACGGCTACTCCTCGGGCGGCCAGGAACTGTTCGCGCGTGCAGAAACTCAGCAGCGCGCGCTTCTCCGGCTTGTCGATCTCACGGACGGGCACAAAGCCGACGGCCTCGTTCAGCGCGTGCACGGCCTTGTTGCTCACGTCGGGCTCCACGACGACCCGCCGGGTGCGCGGGTCGGCGAACAGCTCGTCCATCACGGCGGTGATGACCGCCCGGGTGAAGCCGTGGATCGGCCGGTCGGTCGGCGCGACGAGGAAGTGCATGCCGACGTCGCCGGGCTCGGGGTCGTACAGCCCGGTCAGCTCGACGTACCGGGGATCGTACTTCTCCATCAGGAACGCCGGCCGGCCCTCGTGCAGGCCGAGGTGGGCGTGGTGGTGCTCATGCGCCGCGATGCGCATGTACTCGCGCTCGACGTCCGGGAGTTCGGCGTCCTGCATCATCCAGTAGGCCGCCTTGGGGTGGGTGACCCAGGAGTGCAGCAGCTCGGCGTCCTTCAGGGGGTCGAGCGGGCGGATGGTGAACGTACCGATGCCGGTGGTGCTCATACGGAGAACTCCTGGAACGCGATCGTCTTCTCGACCGGGTAGTACTCGGTGCCGAGCAGCTCGCGGATGATGTACGCGTTCCGGTACGGGCCCATGCCCAGGTCGGGGCTGGTGATGCTGTGGGTGTGGACGCCGGCGTTCTGGAGGAAGATCCCCCGGCCGGTGACGTCGATGGCGTAGTTGCGGGCGACGTCGAAGTTGCCCCGGGAGTCGTAGACCAGGCGGTCCCGCACGGGCCCCAGGAACTCCGGCTCGGCGTACCTGTAGCCGGTGGCCAGGACCAGGCCCTCGGAGGTCAGCTCGAAGTCCTTCTCCTGCTCCTCCTGGCGGAAGCCGAGCGTGTACGTGCTGTTCTCGTACGTCGCACTGGTCAGGGAGGAGTTGGTGAGCAGGCGCGTGGGCACGGGACCGCCGAGGTTCTTCTGGTAGAGCAGGTCGAAGATCTCGTTGATCAGGTCGCCGTCGATGCCCTTGAACAGGCCCTTCTGCTCAGCAGTGAGGCGGTAGCGGGTGGCCTCGGGCAGCTCGCGGAAGTAGTCGACGTACTCCGGCGACGTCATCTCCAGCGTGAGCTTGGTGTACTCCAGCGGGAAGAAGCGCGGGGAGCGGGTGACCCAGTTCAGCCGGTAGCCGTGGACGTCGATCTCGCTGAGCAGGTCGTAGTAGATCTCGGCGGCCGACTGGCCCGAGCCGACGAGCGTGATCGAGTCCTTCTTCTGGAGCTCCGCCTTGTGGCTCAGGTAGCGGGAGTTGTGGATGAAGTCGCCGCCCAGGTCCTGGCAGGCCTCGGGGATGTAGGGCGGGGTGCCCGTGCCGAGGACGAGGTGACGGGCGCGGAAGACGTCTCCGGCCTCGGTGCGCACGAGGTAGACATCGTCCTCGTACCGGACGTCCGTCACGGTCGTGTCGAAGCGGATGCTGCTCAGTCTGTTCGCGGCCCAGCGGCAGTAGTCGTCGTACTCGACGCGCAGCGGGTAGAAGTTCTCGCGGATGTAGAACGAGTACAGCCGGCCCTTCTCCTTCAGGTAGTTCAGGAAGGAGTACGGGGACGTCGGGTCGGCGAGGGTGACCAGGTCCGACATGAACGGCGTCTGGAGATGGGCGCCGTCGAGGAACATTCCCGCGTGCCACTCGAAGTCGGGCTTCGACTCCAGGAAGACGCCGTCGAGTTCGTCGATCGGTTCGGTGAGGCAGGCCAGGCCGAGGTTGAAGGGGCCGAGCCCGATGCCCACGAAGTCATGGGTCTTGGTCGGGTTTTCAGGACGCGCGGTCAAGGGACTCTCCCAGGTACTGCTCGGCGTGGCCGGCGATCAGATCGAGGACGGCGGCGATGTCGGACGCCTGCGTCTCGGGGTTGAGCAGGGTGAACTTCAGGTAGTGACGGGCGCCGACCTTGGTGCCCGCGACGATGGCGTCGCCTGAGGCGAACAGGGCCTTGCGGGCGTAGAGGTTGGCGCGGTCGATCTCGGCCGGGTCGGTGACGGACGCCGGGATGTAGCGGAAGACGAGGGTGGACAGGCTCGGCTCCACGACGACGTCGAAGCGCGGGTCGGCGGTGAGCAGCTTCCAGCCCTCCCGGGCCAGCTCGCACACCTCGTCGAAGAGCTGCCCGATGCCGTCGGCGCCCATGGTCCTCAGCGTCATCCACAGCTTGAGGGCGTCGAAGCGGCGGGTGGTCTGGAGGGACTTGTCCACCTGGTTGGGGATACGTTCCTCCACCATGCGGCGCGGGTTCAGGTACTCGGCGTGGTAGGTGGCGTGCCGGAGCGTGGCCGCGTCGCGGACCAGCACGGCGGACGAACTCACCGGCTGGAAGAAGGACTTGTGGTAGTCCACGGTGACGGAGTCGGCGCGCTCGATGCCGTTCAGCCGGTCCCGGTGCTTCAGGGAGGCGAGCAGACCGCAGCCGTAGGCGGCGTCGACGTGCATCCAGGTGCCGAACTGCTCGCACAGCTCGGCGATCTCGGGCAGCGGGTCGATGGAGCCGAAGTCGGTGGTGCCGGCGGTGGCGACGACGGCCATGGGGACGAGGCCGTCCTGCTTGCAGCGCTCCAGTTCACGGGCGAGGGCGACGGTCTGCATGCGCTTGTCGTGGTCGACGGGTATGGAGACCACGGAGTCCTGGTCGAGCCCGAGCAGTTTCGCGGACTTCTTCACGCTGAAGTGGCTGACCTCGGAGGCGAAGATACGCAGTTCGGCCAGGGTGTCGGTCTTGGCTTCCTCCCGGGCGAGCAGCAGCGCCTGGAGGTTGGACTGGGTGCCGCCGGAGGTGAACACGCCGTCGGCGGCGGGGCCGAGGCCGATGCGCTCGGTCGTCCAATCGATCAGTTTGCGCTCGATGAGGGTGCCGCCGGCCGACTGGTCCCAGGTGTCCAGGGAGGAGTTCACTGCGGACAGGACGGCCTCGCCGAGCACGGCCGGGATGACGACCGGGCAGTTGAGGTGGGCCAGGTAGCGAGGGTGGTGGAAGTAGATCGCGTCCCGGAGGTAGACGTCCTCCAGTTCGTCGAGCACCGCGGCGGTGTCGTGCAGCGGCTGGTCGAGGTCGATCGCGTCGATGGCGGGGGCGAGGGCGTCGACGGTGACGCCGGTGAACGGCCGTTCGGTGGTGGCGAGTTTGGCGGCCACCCGCTCGACTCCGTCGGTCACGGAGCGGCGGTACTGCTCCGCGGTGGTGTCGTTGAGCAGGTGCGAGCGCATGTGGGGGTCCTCCGGTGGGGACAGTCCGGTGCGGGACAGGGGCGGGCTGAACCGCGGGTTCAACTTAGGTAAGCCTAACCTAAGTTATTTTCCGGGAAAGCCGGGCCCTGCCGTGACCGTGGTCACTCAGATCGCGGTGGGTACGGGGGAGGGCTGGGCGGGGTGGAGGGCTTGTGGGCTGCGGTGTTACCCCTCTGCCCGCAACTGCTCCTCGCTCACGCCGCGGCGCCAGTAGCCGACGAACGTGACCCGGCGGCGGTCGATGCCGCGCTCGCGCACGAAGTGCCGGCGCAGTTGCTTCACGCAGCCGGACTCGCCGGCGATCCAGACGTAGGGCCGCTCGGCGGGGGGCAGTTGAGCGCCCCGGAGGGCCTCGAGGGCCGTGGGGGAGCCCTGGCCGCCCTTCTCCTCCCTGACGAGCCAGGTGATCTCGGCGTCCGCCTCGGTCGCCAGGTCCTGGATGTCCCCGGCGTGCGGCACCTCCAGCCAGACCCGGGCACGGGTGCCGGCCGGCAGCGACTCGACGATGGCCGAGGCGGCCGGTACGGCGGTCTCGTCGCCCCAGACGACCACGAGGTCGGTGTCCTCGGGCGGCCGGAAGCGGATCGCCCGGTTGTCGGCGATGGCCGGGCCGAGCAGCAGCACCCGGTCTCCGGCGGTGGCCCGGGCGGCCCAGCGGGAGGCGGGGCCCGCCTGGACCGAGGCGCCCGGCTCGATGCCGTGCAGGGCGAAGTCGATGTCGATCTCGTCCGGATCGCGGCGCAGCTCTCGCAGGGTGTACGACCGCATCACGGCCCGTACGCCGTCCGGCAGTTCACGCCAGCCCTGCCACCACCCGTCCCCGAGCTCCAGCGGAACGACCGGCTCGGGCTGCCCGGGATGGGGCAGGAACAGCGACAGTGACTGGTCGCGCCCGTCGGAGTGGAAGGCGTGCAGGTCGGGCCCGCCGAAGGTGACACGGACCAGGGACGGACCGAGCCGCCTCGTCCGCACGACCTGGAGCGAGAAGAAACGGAACGGGGCGGCCACGGCGGTGGTCATGGGGACTCCTGAGTCATGGTCAGGGGTTGAGGTGAAGCGACTTGGGGGCGCGGGGCTGTGTCGATATGCGGCTCCGCCGCGTGGGAGCGCCAGGCCGCACACGGACCGCAGTCACAGACCCGGCGAGCCCCCAACGGCGCTGAGCGCCTAGCTGACCTTCTTCGCGTTCTCGATGGCCTTCGCCAGGTTCTCCACCAGCGGCACGCACTTGTCGTACGACAGGATCGGCTCAGCCGAACGCGAGATGACCTGCCCGGCCTTGACCGCCGGCAGCTTCTTCCACGTCGCCTCGGTGATGTTCGCCGGCTGGATCGCCGAGGACCGGTCGTCCATCATGATGATGTCGGCCGCGTACTTGTCGACGTTCTCCCAGCTCAGACTCTCGAACCAGCCGCCGCCCTCGGCCTTGGCCTTCGCCGGCGGCTCGACGAAGTTCACGCCGAGGGCCTTGAAGTACTCCAGGTCGACGGAGAGGTTGGTGCCGGAGACGTAGAAGAGCTCCTGGCTCGCGGAACCGGCCATCACCTTGATGTCGGGGTGTGCCTTGGCGGCCTTGCGCAGCCGCTCGGAGGCCTCCTCGAACCGCTTCTTGGCGTCGGTGACCTTCGCGGCCTTCATGTCGCCGCCGAGGGACTCGGCCAGCTCCCACATGCGCTGGAGCGGGGCGGTGAGCTGACGGTCGTAGACGGATATGCCGACGCTCGGGGCGAGCTTGGCGATCTTGTCCTTGGAGGCCTCGGGGACGTACCAGAGGGTGCCCGCGGAGTCGAACATGGTGCTGATCAGCACGTCGGGGGCGAGGGCGGCGTACTTCTCGACGTTGAACTGGTCCCAGGTGTTGCCGAGGATGGTCACCTTGCTGATGTCCATGTCGCCGGCCTGGACGTCGGGCTTGCCGTCCTGCGTCTTGGTGGGGCCGAAGACGCCCTTGACGGAGACGCCGTAGTCGTGGAGGGCGGCGGCGACGCCGGTGAAGGCGACGATGTTCGCGGGGACCTTGTCGAGCTGCACGTTCTTGCCGCGGTCGTCCTTGAAGGACCACGGGCCGGACTTGGCGGACGCCTTCGAGTCCGAGCCGCCGTCCGTCGAGTCCTCGCTGCCGCACGCGGTCACGAGGGCGCCGAGTCCGAGAGCGCCACCGGCGGCGAGGATGCCGCGGCGGGAGAAACGGGCGGTGCTGGCGTTCGACATCGCTGGGTCTGCTTTCGTACGTTCGGAGCCACTGCGGGCACGGCTGACAGCCAGTTGGCTGGATTCAGGCTTAGGTTAGCCTAACCTCAGATTGTGTCCAGAGGGGCCCTGGTG
>NZ_DF968323.1:0-24066 GCF_001270025.1 Streptomyces azureus
CCCCGGCACAAGCGGTACGGCGTGCCCGAGCTGGACCGGGTGGCGGACGTGCTGGACGGCTCGGCCGAGCGCATCGCGCGCATGCTGACCGCCGAGCGGCGACTCGCCGCGGACGCCTCCCACCAGCTGCGGACGCCGCTGACGGCGTTGTCGATGCGGCTGGAGGAGATCACCCTCACCGACGACCCGGACACGGTGAAGGAAGAGGCGACGATCGCGCTGACGCAGGTCGAGCGGCTCACGGACGTCGTGGAGCGGCTGCTGACGAACTCCCGCGATCCGCGCACCGGCTCCGCCGTCACCTTCGACCTCGACGAGGTCATCCAGCAGCAGCTCGCCGAGTGGCGCCCCGCCTACCGCAGCGCGGGCCGGGCGATCGTCAGCTCCGGCAAGCGGCACCTTGAGGCCGTGGGCACACCGGGAGCGGTCGCGCAGGTGCTGGCCGCGCTGATCGAGAACTCCCTGATGCACGGTGGTGGCACGGTGGCGCTGCGCACCCGCGTCACCGGCAACCAGGCCGTCATCGAGGTCACGGACGAGGGCCCCGGCGTCCCCGCCGACCTCGGCGCGCGCATCTTCGAGCGGGCGATCAGCGGCCGCAACTCCACGGGCATCGGCCTGGCCGTGGCCCGCGACCTGGCGGAAGCGGACGGCGGCCGCCTGGAGATGCTCCAGGCCAAGCCCCCGGTGTTCGCCCTGTTCCTGTCCCGCACGCCCGTCGGGAAGTCCCACGGTCGCGCGGACGAGCCGATGATCCGCTGACGCGGCTCACGGCACCCCCTACGGCACCCGCTGCCCGGCCCGCGACCGCCTGGCCCGTTCGCCCTTCAGGATCGATTCCGCGTCCGCCGCCGCCTCACGGGCCGGAAGGGCGCGGAACACCCAGCTGCGGTACGACCAGAAGCGGAACAGCGTGGCGATGCCGATGCCGAGGAACTTGAAGATGTTGTTCTGCAGCGGCGTGTCCCAGCCGAAGCCGTACGTGGCCGCGTACAGGACGCCGTTCTCGATGACCAGCCCGACGGCGCTGAACAGCAGGAACAGGGACATCTCCCGCGTACGGCGGGTCTTGTCGCGGTCGCGGTAGGTGAAGTAGCGGAAGCCGACGTAGTTGAAGACGATCGCCACGACGGTCGCGATGACGCTCGCGCGCACCACCTGGAGGTCGGTGACATGCCGTACCAGGTTGAACACGAGGAGGTTGACCAACACCCCGACACCGCCCACCGCGCCGAACTTGGCGACTTCGTGAACGAGCCGTCGGAGCCGCGAGGCACCATGTCCCATGGTCATGCAGGCCCCCGTCCGTGGTTGGCGTCAACTCAGCCATGCTAACCACCCTCCCGCGCGATCTTCCTGCGGACGCCGGTGGACGGCCGGAGATGGTCCGGGCAGGGCCGGGGAGGGGCAGGAAACCGGCCACCCTGGCGCGGCCGATACCCTGGGGGAGTGACGTTCCCGGTAGTCGGCATGGTCGGCGGGGGCCAGCTCGCTCGTATGACACACGAGGCAGGCATCCCGCTCGGCATCAGGTTCAAGCTCCTCAGTGACACCCCGCAGGACTCCGCTGCGCAGGTCGTGAGCGATGTCGTCGTCGGCGACTATCGCGACCTCGACACGCTGCGCGAGTTCGCCCGGGGGTGCGATGTGATCACCTTCGATCACGAACACGTACCCACCGAGCACCTCAGGGCCCTGGAGGCGGACGGCATCCCCGTGCGCCCCGGCCCCGACGCGCTCGTGCACGCCCAGGACAAGGGCGTGATGCGCGAGAGGCTCGACGCGATCGGCGTGCCCTGCCCCAGACACAGAATCGTTTCCGATCCGCAGGACGTGGCCGCCTTCGCCGCCGAGGGTGATGGCTTCCCCGTCGTCCTCAAGACCGTCCGCGGCGGCTACGACGGCAAGGGCGTGTGGGTCGTCGACTCCGTCGAGGAGGCCGCCGACCCGTTCAAGGCCGGTGTCCCCGTGCTCGCCGAGGAGAAGGTCGACTTCGTCCGCGAGCTCGCCGCCAACGTCGTACGCTCCCCGCACGGCCAGGCCGTCGCCTACCCGGTCGTCGAGTCCCGCCAGGTGAACGGCGTCTGCGACACGGTGATCGCGCCCGCCCCCGGCCTCGACGAGGGCCTCGCCCTGCGGGCCGAGGAGATGGCGCTGAACATCGCCAAGGAACTCGGCGTCGTCGGCCACCTCGCCGTCGAGCTGTTCCAGACCCGTGACGGCCGCATCCTCGTCAACGAGCTCGCGATGCGCCCGCACAACTCCGGCCACTGGTCGATGGACGGCGCCGTCACCAGCCAGTTCGCCAACCACGTCCGGGCGGTCCTGGACCTGCCCCTCGGCGACCCGCGCCCGCGCGCCACGTGGACCGTCATGGTCAACGTCCTCGGCGGCGACTACCCGGACATGTACTCCGCGTACCTGCACTGCATGGCCCGCGACCCCCAGCTCAAGATCCACATGTACGGCAAGGACGTGAAGCCCGGCCGCAAGGTCGGCCACGTCAACACCTACGGCGACGACCTGGACGACGTGCTGGAGCGCGCCCGTCACGCAGCCGGCTACCTGAGAGGCACCATCACCGAATGAGCCCTGTTGTTGGCATCGTCATGGGGTCGGACAGCGACTGGCCCGTCATGGAGGCCGCCGCCAAGGCCCTCGACGAGTTCGAGATCGCCTACGAGGTCGACGTCGTCTCGGCGCACCGCATGCCGCGCGAGATGGTCGCGTACGGCGAGCAGGCCGACGGGCGCGGGCTCAAGGTGATCATCGCCGGAGCCGGCGGCGCCGCCCACCTGCCCGGCATGCTCGCCTCCGTGACCCCGCTGCCGGTCATCGGCGTGCCCGTGCCGCTGAAGTACCTCGACGGCATGGACAGCCTGCTGTCGATCGTGCAGATGCCGGCCGGTGTCCCGGTCGCCACGGTCTCCGTCGCCGGTGCCCGCAACGCCGGTCTGCTCGCGGCCCGGATCCTCGCCGCGCACGACGAGGAACTCCGCGCCCGCATGCGCGAGTTCCAGCAGGAGCTGAACGACCAGGCCACCGAGAAGGGCAAGCGCCTGCGCTCCAAGGTCGAGGGCGCGAACGGCGGCTTCGGCTTCGGGAAGTGATCCCATGACGTCTCTCGACGACGCCCGCACGCTCCTCGCCGAGTTCCCCGTCGCCGACGGGCACAACGACCTGCCCTGGGCGCTGCGCGAGCAGGTCCGCTACGACCTCGACGCCCGCGATGTCGCCGCCGACCAGAGCGCCCACCTGCACACCGACATCCCGCGGCTGCGCGCGGGCGGGGTCGGTGCGCAGTACTGGTCGGTGTACGTCCGCACGGACTCGCCCGACCCGGTCGCGGCCACGCTCGAACAGATCGACTGCGTACGGCAGTTGATCGACCGGCACCCGGAGGACCTGCGGCCCGCGCTGACGGCCGCCGACATGGAGGCCGCACGCCGGGAGGGCCGGATCGCCTCCCTCATGGGAGCGGAGGGCGGCCACTCCATCGCCAACTCCCTGGGGACCCTGCGGGGGTTGTACGGGCTCGGCGTGCGGTATCTGACCCTCACCCACAACGACAACGTGGACTGGGCGGACTCCGCGACCGACGTGCCGCGGGCCGGCGGCCTCACCGCGTTCGGCCGGCAGGTCGTGCGGGAGATGAACCGGCTCGGCATGCTCGTCGACCTCTCCCACGTGGCGGCGACGACCATGCGCGACGCGCTCGACGCGAGCTCCGCCCCGGTGATCTTCTCCCACTCCTCGGCGCGGGCCGTGTGCGACCACCCGCGCAACATCCCGGACGACGTCCTGGAGCGGCTGCCCGCCAACGGCGGCATGGCGATGGTGACGTTCGTGCCGAAGTTCGTGCTCCAGGCCGCCGTCGACTGGACCGCCGCGGCCGACGAGAACATGCGCGCCCAGGGCTTCCACCACCTCGACACCACCGCGGAGGCCATGAAGGTCCACCGCGCCTTCGAGGAGCGGCACCCGCGCCCCGTCGCGACGGTGGCGACGGTCGCCGACCACCTGGACCACATGCGCGAGGTGGCCGGCGTCGACCACCTCGGCATCGGCGGCGACTACGACGGCACGGCCTTCACGCCCGAGGGCCTGGACGACGTCTCCGGCTACCCGAACCTGATCGCGGAGCTGCTGGACCGCGGCTGGTCGAAGGCCGACCTTGCGAAGCTGACCTGGAAGAACGCGGTACGGGTGCTGGACGCGGCCGAGGGCGTGGCACGGGGCCTTCAGGCCACGCGGTCGCCGTCCAACGCCACGATCGAGTCGCTCGACTCGCTCGACGGCTGAGCGTCGAGGGTGGGGTAGTCGGTGTAGCCGGTCGCCCCGCCCACGTACCTGAAGTACCGGTCGCGCCTCTCGTTCAGCGACGCCCTGTGCCGCAGCCGCGTCACGAGGTCGGGGTTGGCGAATCGACCGGATGATCGCCGACCTGGTCCGCTCCCGGAACACCCTGGACGAGGTGATCGGGGCGGCCCGGCCGCCGTGAGGTCACGTCCGCACGAGGCGACGGGAGACCGCCCCGTACTCCGAACGCCCCGCTCACCGGGAACAGCCCATCGCTCCGTGCGACGGTGACCGTACTGCACGACGACCACCGTACGGAGCCGCCATGGCAGACCTCCAGGACGACCTGCGCCCCGGCGTCGCGGCCGGCGGGTTCGACGACCTGTCAGAGTCGTGCCCCGACGAGGCCGTCGTCACGGCGGATCCCTACGAGCCCGTCTCCGACCCGGACGACGCGCCCCTGACCCGGTCCCACGCCATCCTCGCCGCACACCCCGTCGCCGACGGCTACAACGGACTGCCCCGGGCGCTCAAGCGACTGCCCTGGTACGACCTGGAGGACGGCGAGAGCACCGTCGCCACGGACGTGCCCCGCCTGCGCAGCGGCCATGTGGGCGCGCTGTTCTGGTCGCTGCACCTGCCCGAGGGCCTCGACGGCGACCGGGCCGTCGGCGCCACCCTGGAGCAGCTGGACCAGGCGAAGGCCGTCGTCCGCAGCTGCGACGAGGGCCTGCGGCCGGCCTGCACGGCCGGGCAGGTCGCGGACGCCCGCAACTGCGGCCGGGTCGCCGTGCTCCTCGGCCCCGCCGGGGCATCGGCCATGGGCGACTCGCTGGGCATCCTGCGCCAGCTGCACCTCCTCGGCCTGCGCATGCTGACGCTGAGCGGGGTGTCGTGGGCGAGCGACGCGGGGCTGACCCGGTTCGGCGAGGAGGCCGTGCGCGAGATGAACCGGCTCGGGGTGATCGCGGACCTCTCCGGCGCCTCCCCGCAGACCGTCCACCGCGTCCTGAACCTCTCCCGGGCACCCGTGCTGTGCAGCCGCTCCGCCGCCCGCGCGATCCGGCCCCACCCGGCCAACCTCCCCGACGACCTGCTGGCGGAGCTGGGCGCCGCCAAGGGGCTGTGCCTGGTGCCGCTGACCGCCGAGCAGACCGGCCCGACCGTGCGCGACGTCGCCGACCACCTCGACCACATCCGTGAGGTCGCCGGTGCGCAGTGCGTCGGACTGTCCGGCATGTACGACACCGGGGCTGCCCACCCGCAGGAGCTCGGCGACACCTCCTGCTACCCGCGGCTGATCGCCGAGCTGCTGCGGCGCGGCTGGGACGAGGCCGACGTGGCCCTGCTCACCTGGGGCAATGTCCAGCGGGTGCTGCGCGGCGCCGACTTCACCGCACGCGCCGCCCAACAGCGACGCGAGCCGTCGACGGCGGCGATCGCGGAGCTGGACGGGTGACGGGACGTGGTGCCGTGGAGCCCGGTGACCGAGGCCGGTTCGCCGGCTCAGCCGTGCTCGATCCGGCACAGGCAGAACGGATGCCCCACCGGGTCGGCGTACACCCGGAAGTCCTTCTTCTCGTAATCTTCCCGGTCCAGCACCCGCGCCCCCAGCGCCAGCACCCGCTCCTCGGCCGCGTCGATCTCCTCCCAGGTCGACCCGCCGTCGAAGTCCAGGTGGAACTGCTGGGCGTTCCGGTCGGCCCTGGGCCACTCCGGCGGGGTGTACCCGGGCGAGCGCTGGAAGGCGAGCCGCGGCCCGTCGGGGATCCGCAGCACCACCCAGTCGGGGTTGTCGTCCTCGGGCGTGCCGCCCCCGACCTGCGCGTAGAAACGGGCCAGCTCGCGCGGGTCGGGGCAGTCGACGACGACGGAACGGAAACGTGCCACAGCAGGCATGAGGTCTCCCGGTGTCAGCCGGCGCAGAGACAGAACGGGTGCCCGGCCGGGTCGGCGTAAACCCGGAAGGTCCGCGTCCGGTCCTCGGCGTCCAGCGGCTTCGCGCCGAGCGCCAGCACGCCCTTCTCGGCCGCGTCCAGGTCCTCCACGTCCAGGTCGAGGTGGAACTGCTGCGCGCCGTCGGGCCCCGGCCACCTCGGCGGTACGTACCCGTGGGATTCCTGGAAGGCCAGCGTCGGCCCGCCCGGCACCTTCAATTCGACCCACTCGCCCGAGCCGTCGGCCTCCACTACGGGAGTGCCGCCGAGCACCTCGGCGTAGAAGCCGGCCAGCGCGCGCGGGTCGGGACAGTCCAGGACGACGACACCCAGCTTGGCGAGAGTCATGACTTCCTCCTCGAAGTCGCTGTTACCCGTCACTGTTACCGACACAGCCCGGGTAACCGGTAACCGTTACTCCATGCTGGTCCATTGACGGTAACCTCGCAAGGGGAATCCCGAGAGGTACGGTCCAGCCATGACGGAGAGATCGCCCGCGCCCGGTGCCCTGACCCTGGTCGAGGCCCTGGTGAACACGCTGGACATCGAGTCGGGCGCCGACTCGCTGGACACCGCGGAGGGCCGGGCCCGTTTCGGGATCACGGGGGACGAGGAGGCCGAGCAGGCCCGTACCCTGCGCGAGTCACTGCGCGCGGCCCTGCTCGCCCACGCCGGTCACCAGCCGCACCGCGAGGTGACCCCGCTCGGCGAACTGCTGGCCGGAGCGCCGCTGGTCGTCACGGTCGACGAGGCGGACGGCTCGGCCGCCCTGACCCCCGCCGACGACCGCTCCCTGCCCGCCCGTGTCGCCGCCGCCGTCGCCGAGGCCCTGGTCGCCGGCACCTGGACCCGGCTCAAGGCCTGCGAGGCCGCCGACTGCCACTGGGCCTACTACGACCGCAGCCCGGCCGGCCGGGGCCGCTGGTGTTCGATGCAGGTGTGCGGGGCCCGCGCGAAGATGCGCCGCTACCGGGCCAAGGGGGCGTGAGCCGCCCCGCGCTCGGTCCCGGTGGGGCAGAATGCAACAAGACGCCGGTTCGGCCGACTGAGCCTCGGCCGAACCGGCGTCGCCTGTCTTTCGCGTACTGAAGCTCTGCCCGAGGTCTGCTCAAGGTCTGCTGAGGGTGCCCCTGAAGGCCGGCCGCGGGCTCAGGCCTTGGGCCGCCCCATCGCCCGGTACGTCCACCCGGCCTTGCGCCAGCGCTCCGGGTCGAGGGCGTTGCGGCCGTCGAGGATGATCCGGGCCGCCGCGACCTCCCCGAGCGCCTCCTCGTCCAGCTCGCGGAACTCCCGCCACTCCGTCAGATGCAGCACGATGTCGGCGCCCCGCACGGCATCCAGCGCCGAGTCGGCGTAGCCGAGGGTCGGGAAGACGCGGCGGGCGTTGTCCATGCCCTTGGGGTCGTAGACCGTGACCTGGCCGCCCTGGAGGTGGATCTGCCCGGCGACGTTCAGCGCGGGGGAGTCCCGTACGTCGTCCGAGTCGGGCTTGAAGGTCGCCCCCAGTACCGCCACGCGCTTGCCGAGGAACGGCCCGCCGCCCAGCGCCTGCCGGGCCAGTTCCACCATCTGGCCGCGCTGGCGCATGTTGATGGAGTCGATCTCGCGGAGGAACGTCAGCGCCTGGTCGGCACCCAGCTCACCGGCCCGCGCCATGAAGGCGCGAATGTCCTTCGGCAGACATCCGCCACCGAACCCGATACCGGCCCGCAGGAACTTCTTCCCGATCCGGTCGTCGTAGCCGATGGCCTCCGCCAGCTTGGCCACGTCACCGCCCGCGGCCTCGCACACCTCGGCCATGGCGTTGATGAAGGAGATCTTCGTGGCGAGGAAGGAGTTCGCGGAGGTCTTCACCAGCTCGGCGGTCGGGAAGTCCGTGACGACGAACGGCGAGCCCTCGGCGATCGGCGTGGCGTACACCTCCCGCAGCAGCTTCTCGGCCCGCTCGCTGCGCACGCCCACCACGATCCGGTCCGGGTGCAGCGTGTCCTTGACGGCGAAGCCCTCGCGCAGGAACTCCGGGTTCCACGCCAGCTCGGCGTCCTCGCCGGCCGGCGCGTGCGCGGCCAGGTAGGACGCCAGCCGGTCGGCGGTGCCGACGGGCACGGTCGACTTGCCGACGACCAGGGCAGGGCCCTGCAGACGCGGGGCGAGCGAGGCGAACGCGGAGTCGACGTAACTCATGTCGGAGGCGTACTCGCCGTGCCGCTGCGGGGTGTTCACGCAGACGAAGTGCACATCGCCGAAGGCGCCGACCTCCGCCCAGTCCTGGGTGAAGCGCAGCCGCCCGCTGGAGCCCTCGAAACCGGCGACATGCTTGCGCAGCAACTCATCGAGCCCCGGCTCGTACATCGGGGCTTCGCCGCGCTCCAGCATCTCGATCTTCTCGGGCACGACGTCGAGGGCGAGCACCTCGAAGCCCAGCTCGGCCATGGCCGCCGCGTGTGTCGCGCCGAGATAACCGGTGCCGATCACGGTGATCTTCAGGGCCATGGGTGCTCCAGGGGTCTACGGCAGGTGCGCGCCCGAGCATATCCGGGGCATGGGAGCGCGCTTCACAGGGCAACTTTCCCGCTGTCGCCCAGCTCACGTATCCCTCCCGTGGGCGACCCCATAAACTTTTGATTACTTAACGGTAGTTAGCGTCACCATCGCAGCGTTTTGGAGCGTGAGAGACCTTGGCCGGATCGGCTGACTTCGACCTGTACCGCCCGTCCGAGGAGCACGACATGCTCCGCGACGCCGTCCGCTCGCTGGCCGAGGCGAAGATCGCGCCGTACGCCGCCGCGGTGGACGAGGAGGCCCGCTTCCCGCAGGAGGCGCTCGACGCGCTGGTCGCCAACGACCTGCACGCCGTGCACGTACCCGAGGAGTACGGCGGCTCGGGCGCCGACGCACTGGCGACCGTCATAGTGATCGAGGAGGTCGCGCGAGTCTGCGCCTCGTCCTCCCTCATTCCCGCGGTGAACAAGCTGGGCTCGCTCCCCGTGATCCTCTCCGGCTCCGAGGAGCTGAAGAAGAAGTACATGGCCCCGCTCGCCAAGGGCGACGGCATGTTCTCGTACTGCCTGTCCGAGCCGGACGCCGGCTCCGATGCCGCCGGCATGAAGACGAAGGCCGTCCGCGACGGCGACCACTACGTCCTCAACGGCGTGAAGCGCTGGATCACCAACGCGGGCGAGTCCGAGTTCTACACGGTGATGGCGGTCACGGACCCGGCCAAGCGCTCCAAGGGCATCTCGGCCTTCGTCGTCGAGAAGTCCGACGAGGGCGTCTCCTTCGGCGCCCCGGAGAAGAAGCTCGGCATCAAGGGCTCCCCGACCCGCGAGGTCTACCTCGACAACGTCCGTATCCCCGCCGACCGCATGATCGGCGAGGAGGGCACCGGCTTCGCCACGGCGATGAAGACCCTCGACCACACCCGCATCACCATCGCCGCCCAGGCTCTCGGCATCGCCCAGGGCGCCCTCGACTACGCCAAGGGCTACGTCCAGGAGCGCAAGCAGTTCGGCAAGCCGATCGCCGACTTCCAGGGCATCCAGTTCATGCTCGCCGACATGGCCATGAAGATCTCGGCCGCCCGCGCCCTGACCTACCAGGCAGCCGCCGCCTCCGAGCGCGGCGACGCCGACCTCACCTACCTGGGCGCCGCAGCCAAGTGCTTCGCCTCGGACGTGGCCATGGAGGTCACGACGGACGCGGTCCAACTCCTCGGCGGGTACGGCTACACCCGCGACTACCCGGTGGAGCGCATGATGCGCGACGCCAAGATCACGCAGATTTATGAAGGCACGAACCAAGTTCAGCGGATCGTGATGGCGCGCAACCTGCCGTAACAGGCTCTTGCGTCAGTGAGTGAGCCTCCCGCCCTGCGGGAGGCTCACTCAGTCCTCGAACCCCTCCGCCGCCCGCTTCTCACGCAGCTCCATGATCGCCCGGCGGCGGGCCAGGCGGTGGGTGCGGCGGATCTGGGCTTCCTGGTAGCGGCGCTTGTCGCGTTCGGTCTCCGGGAGGACCGGGGGGACCCGGCGGGGCTTGCCGTCGGCGTCGACGGCCGCGAAGACGAGGTAGGCGGAGCCGACCTGGGTGGGCGGGGCGGACTCGTTCCAGCGTTCGGCCAGGACGCGGACGCCGACCTCCATGGAGGTGCGGCCGGTCCAGTTGACCTGCGCCTTGACGTGGACCAGGTCACCGACGCGGACCGGCTCCAGGAACGCCATCTCGTCCATGGACGCGGTGACGGCCGGCCCGCCGGAGTGCCGCCCGGCCACGGCACCGGCCGCGTCGTCCACCAGCTTCATGATCACCCCGCCGTGCACCGTCCCCAGAAGGTTCGTGTCGTTGTGGGTCATGATGTGGCTGAGGGTGGTGCGGGAGGCCGAAGTCGGCTTGCCCGGGATATCCGGAGTGCCGGAATCCGCAGCTGGGGCCTGGTCTGTCATGGCCCCTACCTTATGCCGAGGCGGTATGAGGGGGTTTTGTGTCAGCTTCGCCACAGCCGTGCTCTGATTTTCCGACGACTCTTGTATGGCCCACTACGGGGACCGGCACACTGGGGCGCATGAACAATTGGCCCGAGGGATGGTCCGACGACAACCGCGGCAGCCGGTACGGGCGCGGAAGCGCGAGCGCACAGCCCGAGAGCGCCCGCGTGATGCGGCAGGTCCGCCGCGGTCCGGCGCCGTCGCCCGGGCAGGCCGGCTACGGCGGCGCCCCGCCGTACAGCAGCGGAGTACCGCAGCAGCCTTCGTACGTCGACGGCGGCTACACCGAGCCGCCGAGCGGCTACGACAGCGGCTACAACACCGGCCAGGTCTACGGCTCCCCCGGCGGCAGAGGCCCCGGCGGTCCGGGCGACGGCATGTACGAGCCGCGCCCCGCGCCGAACTGGCGCCGCCGTATCAAGGTGACGGCCATCACGGTCGCTACGGTGCTGGTCGTGACGACCGTCGGCACGTACTTCTGGGCCGACTCCAAGCTCAACCGCGACGTCGACCTGTCGAAGGTCATCGACCGGCCCGAGGCGGGCGAGGGCACGAACTACCTGATCGTCGGCTCCGACAGCCGCGCGGGGATGTCGGCCGAGGAGAAGAAGAAGCTGCACACCGGGTCCGCCGAGGGCAAGCGCACGGACTCGATGATGATCCTGCACACCGGCAGCAACGGCCCGACGCTGATCTCGCTGCCGCGTGACTCGAACGTCACGGTCCCGTCGTTCAAGGGGTCCGACTCCGGCAAGTTCTACCCGGCCACGGGCCGCCAGGTGAAGCTGAACGCGGCCTACGCGGAGGACGGCCCCGAACTGCTGGTCCGTACCGTCGAGGCCAACACGGGCTTGCACATCGACCACTACGTGGAGATCGGCTTCGGCGGCTTCGCGAACATCGTGGACGCGGTCGGCGGTGTCGAGATGGACATCCCGCAGGACATCAAGGACACCAAGTCCGGCGCGGACCTCAAGAAGGGCAAGCAGACCCTCAACGGCGAGCAGGCCCTCGCCTTCGTCCGCACCCGCTACGCGCTCAGGGGCTCCGACCTGGACCGTACGAAGAACCAGCAGAAGTTCCTGTCGGCCCTGGCCAACCAGGTCGCCACGCCGAGCACGATCCTCAACCCGTTCAAGCTGTACCCGACCATGGGCGCAGGCCTGGACTCCCTCGTGGTCGACAAGGACATGGGCCTGTTCGACCTGGCGTCGATGTTCTGGGCGATGAAGGGCGTCAGCGGCGGCGAGGGCAAGTCGATGAACATGCCGATCTCGGGCAGCTCCGCGAACGGGAACCTCCAGTGGGACAGCGCGAAGGTGAAGACGCTGGTGAACCAGCTGAAGAACGACGAGACGGTCACCGTCTCGGGCAATTGAGCACCGGCACGCGCCGGGGGCACCCACGGGGGTGCCCCCGACTGCTGTGAGGCGGTCCTCACATCGTGGCGGCCGACATCGAGCGGCACATCTCGGCGCAGCGGCGACACGCCTCGGCGCAGCGCATCATCTGGGCGTCGTCCGGCATGGACATACACGCCTCGGCGCACATGTCACAGGCCCGGGCACACATCGCGCACATCTCGGCCGACAGCGGCGAGCGCCGCATCATCATGTCGGCGCACATGCGCGTCATCTCGGCGCAGTCCATGACCGCGCGCATGATCTGCATCTGGGCCTGGCCGCCCATCTGCAGGCAGGAGCTCATGGTCTCCTCGCACACGCTGTGGCAGGTCATGCACGCCTGGACGCAGTCCTGCATCTCCTTGCTCAGCGGGGTCACGGTGGCGGGCTGCTGGGTCATGATTCCTCCCGGGGAGGGGGACGGCGAGAGCCGGGGGTCGACCCTCGTGCCTTCCGTCCTACGCCTGCCCGGCCTCGACCGCCACGGGGCGGAAGGAAGGAATCCGCCATGCGTGCGTCATGCGTGCGTCACGGCCCCTACGAGCACGCCACCTCATCCCCCCGCACCACCCCGAACTCGCCCTGCCCCGGGTCCTCGGCCCGTACCTTGTGCACGCGTTCGAAGTCCGTGCCCGCGATGACCTTCAGGGTCGCGCCCAGGCCCTTGACCGGGCGGAGTTCGCTGCCCGGCAGGGCCGTGGCGAGGGACTTGGCCGAGCGGTCCCAGCGGGGGTCGTGGGCGACGATCGTGCGCTTGACGTCGCGGGCGGCGGCGTTCACCGGGGCACGGGTCGTACGGAAGCCCGTCGAGGCCAGGGCCGCGTCGACACGGCGGCCCAGCCCGGGCGTGCGGGTGCCGTTCTCCACCTGGACGCGGATCTGCTGGGGGGCGACCGAGACGATCCGTGCCGCGCTGCGCGACCGGTGCGCGGACAGCGGCTGGTCCTCGCGCAGGGCTTGGAAGAGCCGTTCCGCCTTCACGGGGTCCCATTTCAGAGTGGAGCCGACGCCCTTCACGGCGTATCCCATCCGCCCGATCGGGACGGTCGTGAACTCGGAGGAGGAGGGGGAGAAGTTCCGCATGGCCCGGCCCAGGTCCAGCATCTCGTCCGTGCCGAAGCCCTTGTCGGCCCGCACCGAGCCGAGCACGGCCCGTGTCACGTCCCGGAACTTCATCGGGTTGAGGAGGATCCCCGAGGAGGTGATCCGCTCCACGAGCGCCGCCATGAAGCGCTGCTGCCGTTTCATCCGGCCGAGGTCCGACGCCCCGTCGATGTGCCGCGCGCGTACGTACTGGAGCGCCTGTCCGCCCGCCAGCGTGTGCCGCCCGGCCGGGAGGTTCAGGCCGGTGTAGCTGTCCTTCAGGGGGGCCGCGGTGCAGATCTGTACGCCCCCGACCACGTCCACCGTCCTCATGAAGCTGGTGAAGTCGACCTCCAGATAGTGGTCGATCTTCACCTTCGTCATGCTCTCGACCGTCCGCACGGTCAGCTGCGGCCCGCCCTCGGCGTACGCCGCGTTCAGCTTGATCGGGTGCCCCCGGTGCCGCTTGCCCGTCGTTCGGTCGACGTGCGCGGGCATCGCGGCGTACGAGTCGCGCGGCAGGCTCACCACACTCGCCCGCTTCCGGTCCTCCGAGATGTGCACGATCATGATCGCGTCGGTGCAGTGGCAGGGCGCGCCGCCCAGCCGGTACTTCCGCCGCTCCTCCTTGTTGATCTTCTCGCGGCCGTCGGTGCCGACCAGCAGCACGTTCATGCCATGGCCCGCCCGCGGCCGGTTCTTCATGTCCTTGAAGGGGTCGACCCGGGCGATGTCCGCGTCCAGGCTGGTCATCACCGCGTGCCCGATACCGGCGGACGCGAGGACCACCACCGACAGGGTGGTGACCGCCCGCATGCACCAGCGCGGCATCCGGCGCCGTGCGGGCGGGGCGGGCCTGCGCGGGGCGCGCCCGGGGGAGGGGTGCGGGCGGCGCTGCGGGGCGGCGGTGGACCGAGGGGATCGCGGCGGCGTGGGCAAGGGGACACCTCCGGACGACGGCCGTACGTGGGATCCGTGAAACCGTAGGCCCATACGATCTGCGGCCCGCGGTATCGCCCCGGCGGCGCGCACCGGTGTCCCCCGTTCGCGGTAACGTGAGGCCCCTATGAACGCCAATCCCGACGTGCGGCTCCCCGCCGTTTCCGTGATCATGCCCGTCCTCAACGAGGAACGGCACCTGCGGGGAGCAGTCCAAGCGATCCTCGCGCAGGAGTACGCCGGCGAGATGGAGGTCGTGATCGCCCTCGGTCCGTCCACGGACCGCACGGACGAGATCGCCGCCGAGCTCGTGGCCGAAACCGCGTCTCTTAAAAGCAAGCGCGTGCATACCGTGCCGAACCCGACCGGTCGTACGCCGGCCGCCCTCAACGCGGCGATCAACGCCTCCCGCCACCCGATCGTCGTCCGCGTCGACGGGCACGGCATGCTCTCGCCCAACTACATCGCCACCGCCGTACGGCTCCTGGAGGAGACCGGCGCGCAGAACGTCGGCGGCATCATGCACGCCGAGGGCGAGAACGACTGGGAGCGTGCCGTCGCCGCCGCGATGACGTCGAAGATCGGGGTCGGCAACGCCGCCTTCCACACGGGGGGACAGGCGGGCCCGGCCGAGACCGTCTACCTCGGGGTCTTCCGGCGCGAGGCGCTGGAGCAGCAGGGCGGCTACAACGTGGAGTTCATTCGCGCCCAGGACTGGGAGCTGAACTTCCGTATCCGCGAGGCCGGCGGGCTGATCTGGTTCTCGCCCGAGCTCAAGGTGTCGTACCGGCCCCGGCCGAGCGTGAAGGCGCTCGCCAAGCAGTACAAGGACTACGGCCGCTGGCGGCACGTCGTCGCCCGGTACCACGAGGGCTCGATCAACCTGCGCTACCTCGCCCCGCCGACCGCCGTGTGCGCGATCGCGGCCGGGGTCCTGGTGGGCGCGCTGCTGACGCCGTGGGGTTTCGTGGTGCCCGGTGGCTATCTCGCGGCGATCCTGCTCGGCTCGGTCCCGGCGGGCAAGGGGCTGCCGCTGAAGGCGCGACTCCAGATCCCCGTGGCGCTGGCCACCATGCACATGTCGTGGGGCTGGGGCTTCCTGACGAGCCCGCGGTCGCTGGCGAAGAAGGTCATCGCGTCCCGGCGTCCGGCGGTCCGGGCGGACGCGGACGCGACCGCCGGCTGACGCACACCGCACGCGTGCGGGCCCCTCCCCCTCGGGAGGGGCCCGTTTCCGTCACCAGGTGAAGTTCGGGTTCACGTGCATACAGGCCTTGTCGTCCGCGCCGTTGAGCGCCTCGGCCGACTTCGGGGTCTTGTCGTTCCGCTTCGGTGCCTTGTAGGCCGTGCCCTCCCGCCAGTCGGCGCCCACGACGAGCGTGACGCCGGAGACGTCGGTCGACCGCTTCACCGAACCGAGCGGAATTCCCAGGGCCTTGGCGATCCGCTGGGCGTCGCCCTCCAGGTCGGCGCTCGGGTAGCGGAGGACGGTCCGCTCCTCGCTCCACGAGCCGTTGGTGTCGGCGACGGCCTGGACGAAGCCCTCCTCCTTCAACAGCCCGGCCACCGTGCTCGCGCGCCCCAGTGCCGCGGCCAGGGTGTCGGTCCGGGTGCCGTTGCGGACCTGGACGGGGATCTCGTCGTCGGCCGCGGCCGGGTCGGCGGAGGCCTTCTCCGCCGCCTTCTTCTCGTCCTTGTCCTTGCCGTCCAGTGCGATGTCCTCCCGCACCAGCCGGAACAGCTGCTCGGCGTCCTCGGTGGGCTCCACGCGGGCGCCGACGTACCGGTTGGGCATCGTGGTCATGGTGATGCGCTCCGGCTCCACCTTGCGCAGCTCGTCGCTGAGGTCGTAGAGCTTCTTGACGGTGTCGAGGCCGGGGTCGACGGTCAGCGCCCGGGTGGCCTCCTCGGCCAGTCTGCGGAGCTTGTTCGGGCTGCTGAGGGTGGCGTTCTCGCGCAGCTGGCGGACCATCGCGTTCATGTACATGTGCTGGGCCTTGGCGCGGGCGAGGTCGCTGCCGTCCTCGAAGCCGTAGCGGGTGCGCAGCCATTGAAGGGCCTGCTCGCCCTGGATGTACGAGGTGCCCTTCTCCAGCTTCAGGCCCGAGCCCTTGCCGTCGGAGGTGCGCGAGTGGATGTTGGCGTCGACGCACACCGGGACACCGCCGACGGCGTCGGCCATGGACACCACGCCCGCGAAGTCGACCATGATGAAGTGGTCGATGTGGATGCCGGTGAGCTCCTGCCAGGTGGCCACGGTGCAGCCCGGGCCGCCGTTCCCGAGGCTCTGGTTGGTCATCGTCCGCCCCTGGGTTCCCGGGTACACCTTCCCGTCGTCCGGGTCCGTGCACTTCGGGATCTTCACGAGCGTGTCGCGGGGCATGCTGATGACCGACATGTTGGTGCGGTCGGCGGACAGGTGCAGCAGCATCTGCACGTCCGCCAGCGGCGCGGCGCCGAACGTCTCGCGGGCGCCGCCGAGTTTCTGGTTCTCCTTGCTGTCCCGCGCGTCCGAGCCGATGAGCAGGATGTTCAGCGGCGTCTGCCCGGCGGCGTTCGGAGTCGGCGCGGCGACCTTGTTGTCGCCGAGGTTCAGCGCGTCCTTCTTGATGTTGCCGTTGAGATGCCTGTAGTAGAGGTATCCGGCCCCGGCCGTCCCGAGTATGAGGATGGCGAGCACGGCAGCGGACCACCTCAGCAGCCGCCGGGTACGCCGAGGCCGGCCTTCGCCGCTCAGCCCGCTGGGCGAGTCGCCCGCCGCCGACGTGGTCTCGCCCGGGCCCGGTTCCTGGCGGACGACCTGCCGCGTCTTGTTCTCCCGCACACCGCTCTGCGTCACTTGCCGGTCCTTCCGCCCCGAGCATGCAACAGGCCCGTCCTGCCCCCTGTTAGACGCACGACGGGCCTGTCAGTTGCCCTCAGCGGGTCAACTCGCGCACTTCACCTTGTCGGCGGTGGACTTCTCCACGTCCGCCTTCTCGACCGGGGCGTTGATCTTCACGCCGGCGCCCTTGAAGTCCTTGCCGAGGGTCAGGGTCATGGCGGGCAGGCCCTGGGAGTTGGTCACGCTCTCGCCGGGCTTCAGCGCCGACCCGGACAGCCCCATGATGTCGGCGAGGCGGCGGGCCTGGTCGGCCTGGTCGGGGGCGTACTCCAGCGTGGTCTTCGCCAGCTCGGCGGGCGCGTTCCCGCCGTTCTCCGACTTGGTCACGCCCTCCTCGACTTGGAGGTACTGGAGGGTCTTCTGCGCGGCACCGGAGACGGCACTGCCGTTGAGGACCCGGACCCGGACCTCGGAGGCCGGTGCCTTGGTGCCCTTCAGCCGCGCTGCCTGGGCGTCCTTCTCCTTCTTCTTCTGCTCCTTGACCTCGGTGAACGAGACGTCGTTCTTGATCATGTCGAACACCTGGGGAGCCTGCGACTCGTTGAAGACGACCGTCGCCTTCACCGTCTCCGCCGGGTTGTCCTTCACCGGGACGGTCGTGAAGGCGATGTTCTTCGTCGGCACCTTCTTCAGCTCCAGGGCGATGTCCTTGAGCGTGCCGACGCTGCCGATGGCCTTGTCCACGGTCAGCGCCTTGGTGGCGGCCTCGGCCAGCTTCAGCAGCTTCGAGGCGCTGGTGAGGGTGTCACTGGAGGACATCTTGCGCATGAGCGAGCCCAGGAACTGCTGCTGCACCTTGATCCGGTCCAGGTCACCGCTGTTGCCGAAGCTCTTGCGCGTACGGACGAACGCGAGGGCCTGCTCGCCCTCGACCTTCGACGGGCCCGCGGGCAGGACGAGTTTGGACTCCTTGTCGTTGACCGGCTTCTCCACACAGACGTCGACGCCGTCCACCGCCGTGGTCAGCGTCTTCACCGCGTTGAAGTCGGCCATCATGAAGTGGTCGACATCGATGCCGGTGTTCTCCTTCACCGTGCGCATCGTGCAGCCCGGGTCCCGGCCGCTCTCCCCGAGGCTCCGGTTGAAGCGGACCCCCTGTTGGCCCGGGACGATCTTCTCCGAGCCGTCCTCCAGCTTCGTCGGGCAGTCGGGGATGTTCACGATCAGGTCCCGGGGGATGCTGAGCGCGGTCGCGTTGGAGCGGTCCTTGGCGACGTGCAGCAGGATCGTGGTGTCGGCGTGCCCGGAACTGCCCTTGTCGCCGTAGCCCTCGTTGCCCTCACCGGTGCGCTTGTCCGTGCCGATGATGAGGATGCTGAAGGCCTCGTCCTTGCTGAAGTTGCTGGCGCCCGCGCTGCCGACGTCGGTCGTCGTGACGTTGCCCTCCAGGTGCCGGAGGTAGAAGTAGCCGGCCGCGCCGACCCCGACCAGCACGAACGCCATCGTGGCGCCGGTCCACATCAGCGCCTTCTTCGCCTTCTTCGGCTTCCGCTGCACCGGCCGGCGCCCGCCGCGGCGCCCGGGCGGCGGCTCCTCGGGCGCACCGCGCCGACGGCGCTGGGGCGGAACGTCGGTGCGGGTGGCACCGCCCTCACGGGATGCCGCGCCATGGGATGCCGCGTTACGGGGAGCCGCCTTGCGCGGTCCCGCCGTACGGCCGCCCGCCCCCGTCGGGGGAGTGGATCCGCGTGCCCCGGGTACCGGTGACTGCGCTGCGGATGGAGTCAGTCGCAGTTCGTATTCACCGGTGTTCGGATTGAGTACCCACTGGTCTGCGGGGTCGATCTGGTCCCCCCGCCCACGGCGTTGCGCGTCCACGGTTGTCTGTTTCCTCCGTCGGGGCACGCGGCGCCCTCTCCCCCCGGAAGGCGCACGGGTACTTGTCATCACAGAAGCACTGGATCGCTCACACTATCCGCCCAGTTGAACGTCGGTGTGCGCTGAATGACAAATTCAACGTCCATACATTTGGGCAATTCCGCCCAATTCCATGTGAGGGAAGTGAAAGGAAGCCGTCGACCGGTGTGCGAGTTGCTTCCGCGGTCGCTACCAGCGGTAGGGCGCGTACACGTCCATGCACTGCCCGGCGTCCGAGCCGTTGAGGGCGTCCGCGTCACCGGGCAGGCCCCCGGCCTTCGGAGCCGGTTGTTTCGGATAGGCCGTACCCGTACGCCAGTCGGCGCCCACGACGACCGTGACGCCGGAGACATCGGTCGACCGCCGCACCGAACTCGCGGGAACGCCCAGCGACTTGGCGACACGCTGCGCGTCGCCCGCCAGCTCGGCGCTCGGGTAGCGCACCACGGTCCGCTCCTCGGACAGCGCGCCCGAGGTGTCCGCGGCGGCCTTCGTGAAGCCCTTGCCCACGAGCAGCCGCGCGATGGCGCCCGCGCGCCCGCTCACCGGACCGAGGGTGCCGGAACGCGTGGCGTTCTGCACCAGGACGCCGATGGAGTCGTCCGCCGCGGCCGGATCCTCGGACGCCTGGGAAGCCTCGGACGCCTGGGGGGCCTTCTCACCGGTCTTCTTCGTGCCGGGCTTCCCGCCCTTGCCGTCGAAGGGCACGTCGTCGCGGATCATGGCCCACACCCGGTCGGCGTCGGCACCGGCCGGGACCAGGTGGTTGCGGTCCTGCGGGTCCTCGGCCGTGGGCAGCGTGGTCATGGTGATGCGGTCCGTCGGGACCGTCTTCAGCTGCGTTCCCAGGTCGTACAGCTTCTTCACCGTGCCGAGCTCCTGCGACACGTGCAGCGACCTGGTGGCCGCCTCGGCCAGGTCCGTCAGCCGGCCGGCGTCGGTGAAGACGTTCTGCGCCTTGAGCGTGCGGATCATCGAGTTCATGTACATGTGCTGCGCCCGGGCCCGCAGCGGGTCGCTGCCCCAGGCGTGCCGGGTACGCAGCCACTGGAGTGCCTGCTCGCCCTGGACCTTCTTCCGGCCGGCCGTCAGCTTCAGACCCGAGCCGCCGGGCACGGCGGGCAGCGGGCGGTCCCACACGTTCTGCCGCACGCACACCTCGATCCCGCCGATGGCGTCCGCCATCTTCACCACGCCCGCGAAGTCGATCGTCATCCAGTGGTCGATGTAGACCCCGGTGAGGTTCTCCCAGGTCGCGAGCGTGCAGCCCGCTCCGCCACGGGCCAGTGAGGCGTTGATGATCGTGTTGACCGGCGGGTACGTCCGCCCGGTCTTCGGGTCGGTGCACTTCGGTATGTCGACCCGGGTGTCGCGCGGAATGCTCACCACGGCGGCGCTCTTGCGGTCCGCGGCCAGGTGGATGAGCATCTGCACGTCACCCAGCGGCGGATTGCCGCGGTCCTTCCGGCCGCCGCCCAGCTTCACGTTCTCGTCGGAGTTTCGGCTGTCGGAGCCGACCAGCAGGATGTTCAGGGGCGTCTGCCCGGCCGCGTTCGGGGCGGATCTGCGCGCCTTGGAGTCGCCGCTGCTGCGCCGGCCCTTCTCGATGTTGCCGTTCAGGTGCTCGTAGTAGAGGTAGCCGGCGCCGGCGGTTGCGAGGATCAGCATGGACAGGGACGTCGCCGACCAGCGCAGAACGCGGCGCCCGCGGCCGGGCCGGCGGCCCCCCTGGCCGTCACCGCTCCCCGGCCCGGCGGATCTGCCCGGGACCGGCTCGCTCGGGACGGCACCCGGCTTGGTCCCCTCCCCGTACACACTGCTGCTCTGTGCCATCTGCTCTTCCTCACCCCCGCGTCACCGGACAAGGCCCGCCGTACGCCCTGTGAGACGTACGGCGGGCCGGTCAGGTCACTCGGCGCACTCGACCTTGTCCGCCGTGGACTTCTGGACACCCTCCGGCGCCTTCGACGGAGCGGTGAGTGAGGTGCCCGCCCCCTTGAAGTCCTTGCCGAGGGTCAGGGTCATCGCGGGCACCCCCTGGGCGTTCTCGACGCTCTCGCCCGGCTTCATCGCCGACCCGGGCAGGCCCATGATGTCGGCGAGGCGGCGGGCCTGGTCGGCCTGGTCGGGGGCGTACTCCAGCGTGGTCTTCGCCAGCTCGGCGGGCGCGTTGCCGGCGTTCTCCGACTTGGTCACGCCCTCCTCGACCTGGAGCCAGCTGAGCGTCTCCTGGGCGCTGCCGGGGTCGGCACCGCCGTTGAGGATCCGCACCCGGACCTCGGAGGCCGGGGCCTTGCTGCCCTTCAGCCGGGCGGCCACCGCGGCCGCCTCCTTCTTCTTCTGCTCCTTGACCGCGGTGAAGGAAATGTCGTTCTTGATCATGTCGAAGACCTGCGGGGCCGTCGACTCGTTCAGTACGACCGTGCTCTTGACCTTCTCCGCCGGGTTGTCGATCACCGGGGTCGTGGTGAACGTCAGGTTCTTGGTGTCGAGCTTGCCCAGCTCCAGACCGAGGTCCTTCAGCTTGCCGATGCTGTCCAGCTGCGAGTCCACGGTCAGCGCCTTCGTGCCCGCCTCGGCCAGATCGAGCATCTTCGAGGGACTGGTGAGCGTGTCGTTGGACTTCAGCTTGCGCATCAGCGCGCTCAGGAACTGCTGCTGGAGCCCGATCCGGCTCAGGTCGCCGCCGAAGCCCACGGCGTGCCGGGTGCGCACGAACGCCAGCGCCTGCTCGCCCTCGATCGTGTGCGTGCCCTTCGACAGCTTCAGATGCGAGTCCGGGTCGTCGATGTCCTTGCCCAGACAGACCTCGACCCCGCCGACCGCGCTGGTCAGCGTCTTGACGGCGTTGAAGTCGGCGACCATGAAGTTGTCCGGCTTGACCCCGGTCAGCTCGGTCACGGTCCGCATGGTGCAGCTGGGGGTACGGCCGTCCTGGCCGAGGCTGGTGTTGAAACGGACCTGCCGCGTGCCCGGGATGATCTTCTGCGAGCCGTCCTCCTGCGTGGTCGGGCAGTCCGGCACGTCGACGATGAGGTCACGCGGGATGCTCAGCGCGGTCGCGTTCGAGCGGTCCTTGGAGACGTGCAGCAGGATCGTGGTGTCGGCGTGCCCGACGCTTCCCGAGTCGCCGTAGCTCTCGTTGCCCTTGCCGGTGCGCTTGTCGGTGCCGATCAGCAGGATGTTGATCGCCTTGTCCTTCTGGAAGCCACCGGTGCTCGCGCCGTCGTCGGAGACGGACGCGATGTTGCCGTTCAGGTGCTCGATGTAGAAGTACGCGGCGCCCGCACCGGCGACCAGCACGAACGCCATCGCGCCGCCGGTCCACAGCAGGACCTTCTTCCCCTTCGCGGCCTTCTTGGCCGGCCGCCGCCCGCGCCGCCCCGGCAGCGGCTCCTCAGGCGCCCCGCGGCGCCTGCGCGGCGGCGCCGCGCGGTTCGGCGTCTCGGGCCGCGGCCTCCGGGGCGTCTCCGTGCGGCCGCGTGCCGGCGGGTCCGCGTCGGGGGCCGGTGGCTTGCGGGGGCCGGGGACGCCCGACTGCGGTGAGGAAGGGGACAGTCGCAGTTCGTATTCACCGGTGTCCGGATTGAGCACCCACTGGTCTGCGGGATCGATATCGTCCGCCCGCCCACGGCCTTGCGCGTCCACGGTTGTCTGTTTCCTCCGTCGGGGCACGCGGCGCCTCCCCTCCAAGGCGCCCGGGTCTCGGTCACACAGTGCGCGACCTCAGGACCGTCCTCAGAGCCGGGCGCACCGGATCGCTCACACTAACCGCCCAGTTCAGTGCCGAACGACGACGGTGACAAATTCCACGTCCCTACACCTGGGCAATTCGCCCATTTCTCGGGTGAAGAGTTCATTGTCTTGGAGTTACGTTGGTGCCCGCTTTACTCACAGGTGTCCTCGGCTGCCGTGTTCCCCCGGAACGTCGGCGGAGGAGAAACGGTGACGACGGGCCTCGCAAACGGACCCGGATGCGAATCCCCGTACGACCCGTCACGCGAATCGGTGGGCCTCAGAGGGGCGGATCCGCGCGGAACGTCCCCGGCCACCGCCACGGGCGTGTCCGTACGCAGCCGCTCGAACAGCCTCTCCGCCTGGGGCTCCACGAGTTGGTCGCGATTGGCGTCGTACGCGTACGACTCCCGTGGAACAGTCAGAAATTGCACACGTTCCATGGGGATATCGCGCAGCCCGCGCACGAGTTCGTACAAACCGCGAAGACTGGCCAGACCCGGATCGGTTGTGAGAGATGACGTGGCGGCGTCCAGTACGGGATACAGCTTCGCCGGATTCAGCAGGACGTCATTGCTGCGCACCTTGTTGACGAGTGCCCCGAGAAACCGTTGCTGACGCTCCATGCGCTCCGTGTCACTGCCGTCGCCGAGCGTCTTGCGGGCGCGGACGTAGCCGAGCGCCTGCTCGCCGTCGAGGGTCACCCGTCCGGCGGGGAGCCGCAGCCTGGCGGCCCGGTCGTCGATCGGCTCCCGCAGGCACACCTCCACGCCGTCGACGGCGTCGACCATCTCCTTGAAGCCGTGGAAGTCGACGACGACGTGGTGATCGACGCGGATGGCGGTGAGCTTCTCGACGGTCCGGATGGTGCAGGCGGAACCGCCTACCTGGAAGGCCTGGTTGAACATGGTGAACCGCGGCGCGCTGCGCGAGCCGTCCGGGCGCCGGCAGCCCGGCAGGTCCACCATCAGGTCCCGGGGCAGGGAGACGGCGGTGGCGCTGTCCCGGCCCGCGGACAGGTGCAGCAGGATCGTGGTGTCCGACCGCTCGGTCCCGGAGTCACGCCCGTAGCGCGCGTTGTCGTCGCCCTCGCGCGAGTCCGACCCGATCAGCAGGATGTTCCGGGCGTCCTTGACCAGCGAGGTGGGCCGCTCCTTCTCGTACCGCGCGAGCTCGGCAGCGGCGGCCTCGTCGGGCGTGATGTTCCCGCTGAGCTTCGCGTACACGGCCCATCCGGCCCCGCCGGCGGCGATGACGACACCGGCGACCCCGAACGCCCCGATCCGCACCCACCGCCGCCGACGCCGCCGCACCAGCCCCGGCCCACTGGCCGAGGCGCCCGCCCCCGGCCCAAGCCTCCCGGTGTCGCCCACGACAGAGACCACCCCTCACGACGTACGAACGTGCGCGCGCACTGCTCCTACGACTTTGGCGTGGATGGGGGG